>JAJXVM010000013.1 GCA_021782135.1 Myxococcales bacterium
CTGGACGACGTGCTGGCGCGCCACGCCGGGGGTCGGCAGCTGGACGAGGCGGCCCGGCTGCGGGCGCTCACCGCGGCGCGCGGGATGTCGGCCACCCAGGCCCGGCGCGCCTTCCGGCGCGCGCTCCGCGCCGATGCGGCCCTCGGGCCGAAGGGCGCGGAGGTGCTCCTGGCCGAGAAGAAGCGGATGCTCTCGCGCGACCTCGGGCTCGAGCTGGTGGACGTCGGCGGCGGGGCCGAGCAGATCGGCGGCCTGGAGGGGTTCAAGAGCTGGCTCGGCGAGCGGGCGAAGGCCTTCGCCCCCGGGGCGGCGCGGTTCGGGCTCCAGGCGCCGCGCGGGGCGCTGCTGGTGGGCGTGCAGGGGTGCGGCAAGTCGCTGACCGCCAAGTCGGTGGCCGCCGAGCTCCGGGTGCCGCTGCTGCGGCTCGACCTGCCCCGGGTGCTGGGGGCCGGGGCGGGCGCCGAGGAGAGCCTCGCGCGGGCGCTCGAGGCGGCGGAGTCGATCGCCCCGGTGGCGCTCTGGGTGGACGAGATCGAGAAGGGCTTCGCCGGCAGCGCGCCGGGGGAGGGGGGCGATCCGCGCGCGTCCCGGCTGCTCGGGAGCTTCTCCACCTGGCTCCAGGAGCGCCGCGGGTCCATCTTCGTGGTGGCCACCGCCAACGACGTCACCCGGCTCCCGCCGGAGCTGCTGCGCCGCGGACGGTTCGACGAGCTGTTCTTCGTGGACCTGCCCGACCTCGAGGCCCGCCGCGAGATCCTGGCGCTGCACCTCGCCCGGCGCGGGCGCGATCCGGCCGGCTACGAGCTGGAGCGCCTCGCCGAGCTGTGCGCCGACTTCTCGGGCGCCGAGCTGGAGCAGGTGGTGGTGGGCGCGCTGCACCGGGCCTTCTCGCTCGGCCGGGAGCTCGAGACCTCCGACCTGCGGCGGCTGGCCCAGGAGCTGGTCCCGCTCTTCGTCACCTACGAGGAGCAGATCAAGGGGCTGCGCGAGTGGGCGCGCGGGCGGGCGCGGGTGGCCGGCCGCGAGGGGGCGGTGGTGGACCTGTTCCGGCGGGCGGAGTAGGCGGGGAGCAGCGCGCTCGGCTCCGCCGGCGGGGAGGGGAGGCAGTCCCCTCCCTCAAGTCAGCTTCTCGTACCCCTGCCTCAGCGCGGCCAGCACGTGGTCGTGCAGCTTGCCGTTCGAGGCCACGCAGTTCCCGCTGGCGACGGTGGGCTTGCCGGCGAAGTCGGTGAAGCGGCCGCCGGCCTCCTCGATCAGGATCTGCAGCGGGGCGAGGTCCCAGATCTTCACCCCGGCCTCGATCCAGGCCTCGGCGCGCCCCTGGAGCACCATGGCGCAGCCGGCGAGATCGCCGTAGCAGCGCGCCTGGGCGGCGCTGGTGGTGAGCCCCAGGATCGGCTTCGAGAGCTTGGCGCCGAGCAGGAAGTGCAGCTCGCCCAGGCTCACCGTCGCGTCGGACCAGGCCGGGACCCCCGAGACCTGGAGCCGGACGGGGGGCTCGCCTCCGCGCTGCAGGAAGGCGCCCGTCCCCCTCGCCGCCCAGTAGGTCTCGCCGAGCGCCGGCATGGCCATGGCCCCGGCGACGATCCGCCCCTGGTGCTCGCAGCCCACGAGCGGGCCCCAGAAGCTCCCGCCGCGGGTGAACCCGCGGGTGCCGTCGATGGGATCCACGATCCAGCGCACGTCCCCGGTGCCCTCGTGGGCGCCGGTCTCCTCGCCGAGCACGGCGTGGTGGGGGAAGGCGGCGCGGATGACGCCGAGGATGGCGGCCTCGGCGTCGCGGTCGGCGGCGGTGACCGGCGTGCGGTCCGGCTTCACCTCCACCCGCACCCCGGCGCGGAAGTGCGCCAGGCTGGCGGCGGAGGCGGCCTCCACGGCGCGCCGGGCGGTTTCGAGCACGCGGGCGAGATCCAGATCGGGCATCCGCGGAGCTTAACGCGGCGCGCGCGTCCGCCCAAAAAAGGAAGCGGCGGCCCCCGTGCAGGGGGCCGCCGCTCGAGCAGCGGTCGCGAAGGCGCCGGCTACTTCTTCGGCCGCATGTCGCCGGTCTTGAGCAGCCGGTTGTGCCAGGAGAACGCCTCCTCGAAGAGGTGCGGGCTCTGGCGGCCGGCGCTCGGGGTGGCGAACGCGCGCTTCATGTAGTCGTTGAGCAGCGGCTTGTACTCGGGAGCCGCGCACTTCTCGACGATCTCCTTGGCGCGCTGCTTCGGGCTCTTGCCGCGCAGGTCGGCGAGGCCGTGCTCGGTGACGATGACCGAGACGTCGTGCTCGGTGTGGTCGACGTGGGTCGCGAACGGCACGATGCAGGAGATCTTGCCGTCCTTGGCGGTGGCCGGGGTCATGAAGATCGAGATGGCCGCGTTGCGGGCGAAGTCGCCCGAGCCGCCGATGCCGTTCTCGATGCCCTTGCCGGCGATGTGGGTCGAGTTCACGTGGCCGTAGATGTCGGCCTCGACGAGCCCGTTCATGGCGATGCAGCCCAGGCGCCGGATGACCTCGGGGTGGTTCGAGATCTCCTGCGGGCGCAGCACGATCTGCTTGCGGTAGCGGTCGATGCTCTTGTTGAAGCGGACCTGGCCCTCGGGGGAGACCGAGAAGGCGGTGGCGCTCGCGACCGTGAGCTTGCCCGAGTCGAGCATGTCGAGCATGCCGTCCTGGATGACCTCGGTGTAGCTGGTCATCTTCTCGAACGGCCCCTCGTTCAGGCCGACCAGCACCGCGTTGGCGATGTTGCCCACGCCCGACTGCAGCGGGGTGAGGCTCTTCGGCAGCCGGCCCTGCTTCACCTCGTTGCCGAGGAAGTCGAGGATGTGGCCGGCGATGGCCTTGTGCACCGGCTCGGGCGCCTTGAAGGGCGCGTTGCGGTCGGCGCAGTCGGTCTCGACGACCGCCACCACCTTGGAGAGGTCGATGACCTGGTACGGCGAGCCGTTGCGGGAGTCGGCGGCCCAGACGTCGATGGGCTTGCGGTCGCCGTAGGGCTGGTTGATGGAGATGATGTCGTGCATCCCCTCCAGCCGCTCGTCCTGCCAGTAGTTCACCTCGAGGATGATGTGCTCGGCCTGCTCGAGGTAGACGTTGTTGGCGCCGACCGAGGACGAGTAGACGAGCGAGCCGTCCTCGCGGATCTTGGTGACCTCGATGACCGCGAAGTTCACCTTGCCGTAGAAGCCGTTCCGCACGTGGGTGCCGGCGTGCGACAGGTGCATGTCCTGGTACTCGACGATGCCGGCGTTGATCTTCTCGCGCAGCACCGCGTCGCCCTGGTAGGGGAAGCGGAAGGCGATCGACTCGGTCAGGCCCATGGCCTGGTCGAGCTCGGGGCCGGTCGAGGCGCCGGACAGCACGTTCACCCTGAACTTGGTGCCCTTGAGCCGCTCGTCCACGGCGCGCTTCGCCAGCGCGACCGGCACGGCCTTGGGGTAGCCGGCGCCGGTGAAGCCGCTCATGCCGACCACGGCGCCGTTGGGGATCAGCTGCGCCGCCTCCTCGGCCGACATCACCTTGTGCTGGAGCGACTTGTTCAAAATCCGGGACTTATCCGCCATCTAGTGCGACCTCCGCTGGTGTTCACTGCGAAGAAAAGGGCCAGGAATTCGTTCGGACTGGGTGCAGCGGGGACTGGAAACGCGGCGAGAGACTACTCCGAAGAACACCCCGGGTGGAAGAGGCACTCCCACCCTGCCGGTGCGTGTCAGAGGTAGCGATCGATATCGCGAAGGAGACCGGGCAAGTCCACATCTCGCCAGCGAGGGTCGAGCGAAAGCTTGCCCTGATTGACTTCCGCGATCGCGCCGCGCTGCGTCAGCCACTCGATGGCGTTCTCGGAGGTCGCCTTCGAGAGCGACTCGCGCAACGCGACACGCCCCGAAAGGAACGCGGCGCGGCCTCGCTCCAGCGTCTCGCGCAGCAGGAGCTTGCGGTCGATCGCGACCGGCCCCTCCTCGCCGGGCGCGCTGCGCCCCGGGCCCGTGGACGCCGCCAGCACCGCCTCGAAGGTGAGCCGGTACGCTTCGAGGAAGGGGCGGGTCATCTCGGCCAGGAACTCGAGGAGCGCGGCGTCCGGTCCGGCCTCCACGCGCCCGCCGGCGACCGTCACCGCCTCGAGCTGGGCCAGGCGCGCCAGGTTGGCCTCGCAGGTCTCCTCGAAGGTCCCCCCCGCCCGGTACAGGAACTCGAGCTTGAGGAGGCGGGAGAGGAAGAGCGCGCGGGCGCGGACCGCGGAGACGTCCCCCCCGCCCTGGCCGCGCACCGCCGCCGCCAGCAGGGCGAGGGTCACGTACCGGTGGAGGACGTTGTTCCGGTAGAAGTCGAGCAGCGGCCGCTTCTCCTCCACCACCCGGTAGATGACTTCGCCGGCGGCCCGCTCCACCTCCAGCAGCCCCTCGTGCGCGAGCCGCGCCACCGCGTCGGCGAACGGGCCCGCCTCCCCCGGGTCGCTCGGCGCGCCCGCCAGCCCGCGCGCGAAGGGGGCCCGCTGCTCCGCGGCCAGGAGCCGCAGCAGCTCGATCCGCTTCGCCAGCTCCTCGGCGGAGATCCCGCGCTGCCGGTGCGACAGCAGGGCCGTCGCGACCAGCCCGACCGGCGTGAGCGTGATCGACTCGGAGATCGCGAAGGCCACCCGGTTCGCGAGCGCCTGGACCAGATCCCGCTTCTCGCCGGCCGCCCCGCCGGGCGCCGCCGGCGCGGCGGCGGCGCCGCCGGGAGAGCCCCCCTCCTCGTCGAGCGCGAGGGCTCCGGCGGCCGCGCCGAGCCGCTCCCGCGCCAGCGCCCGGAGCGAGATGGGGGGCGAGAAGCGCACGTGCACCCTGCCGTAGCGCCGCCGCAGCACCTTCCAGGTCCCGAGGAGCCCCTTGAGGCTCTCCTTCTGCTTCTCGCCGCCGGCGAGCTCGCGCGCGTAGCTGCCCCCCTCCATCAGCCGCTCGTAGTCGATGGCCACCGGCACGAAGAGCACGTCGGCCGCGGCGCCGTCGAGCCAGGCGTCCACCTCCATCGAGAAGAGGCCCGTCTTCGGGAAGAGCAGCTTCCCGGTGCGGCTGCGCCCGCCCTCCGGGTAGAACTCCTGCGGGAAGCCGTCCCGGAGCAGCTGCTTCACGTAGGCGCGCAGCGTGGCGGTGTAGATCCGGTCGCCCTTCACGGTGCGGCGGATGAAGAAGGCCCCGCCCCGCCGGGCGATGGCGCCGAAGGGCCAGAAGGAGAGGTTGAGCCCGGCGGCGATGTGCGGCGGCGTGAGCCCGCTCATCCAGCAGAGCCAGGAGATCATCAGGTAGTCGACGTGGCTCTTGTGGCTCGGGCAGAAGACGATGGGGGCCTCGGCCGCGGCGCGCTTCACCCGCGCGAGGCCGGTCTCGTCCACCTCGATCCGCTCGTAGAGCCGCTCGAAGATCCGCGACAGGAGCGGGCGGATGAGCTCGATGAAGGCCGGGCTGTAGCGGCTCGCGATCTCGGCGAGGTCCGCCTCCGCCTCCGCCTGCACCGCCGCCGGGGCGCGGTCGCTCTCTCGCGCCGCGCGGTCCGCGGCGGCGCGGAGGGTGCGGTCGCGCAGGACCTTCTCCCGCATGCGGCGGGGGCTCTTGAGCGGCGGCCCGACCACCGCGCGGGTCTGCCGGGCGAGGTGGTGGTGGAGGGCGCCCCGGACCTTCCGGCCGAGGAGCGGGTCGGGCTCGCCGCCGCGCCCGCCGAGGAAGGCGGAGAGGTCGAGCGGCGCGCCGAGCCGCAGCAGCGAGTTCCGGTAGTTGAGGAGGAAGGCGGCCAGGGTGGCGAAGCGCGAGGGTTGCTCCTGCGATCCGTACAGGATGTCCCAGAAGCTGCCCCCGAGCCGGCGGGGGCGCCGGCTCCAGAGCAGCAGCGCCGGGACGAGGAACAGCGGACGGCGCGAGCGCCGCTGGAGGGCGATCAGGCCGGGGACGGGGTCCGCGCCTCCCTCGAGGAAGATCAGCACCGACTCGCCGGCCCCCAGCGCCTGCTCCACCGCGGCGGGGCTGGAGCGCACCCGGAGGAACCAGGGGAGGGGACCGCGCAGCCCCAGCGCGGCCCGGAGCGGCGGGAGCTGGAGCTTCCGCACCAGCCACGAGAGGTAGAGGAAGTGGAGCAGCCCCGCCGCCCGCATCACGAAGACGAGCCCGCCGCGCGCCGCCAGCCCGGCGAGCGCGGCCGGGGCCTCCTCGGGGATCTGGACCGGCCGGAACCAGCGGTCGAGGAGGCCGGCGCGCGGCCCGGCGGCCCGGGCGACGGAGGTCGATGAGCCGGACGCGTCGTTCACGTTGCGTAGTGTAGCGCCGGGAGCGCGGCCGGGAACGGCTCGACGGGGCGCGTGGATCCGACGCGCCGCGTCAGGGAGAACGGCCCGCGCGCGTCATCAGCCGCGCCTCTTCACCCGGCCCTCGCGGTCCAGGTACCAGGGCTCGACCAGCAGCGGCTCCACCGCCGGCCGGTGACCCTTCACGTCCGCGCCCAGCTCCGCCAGGGCGGCGAGCACCTCGCCGCGCACCCGGGCGTTGTCCCGATCCCGGAGCAGCAGCTGGAGGAGCGCCTCGCGGGCGGCCTCTCCGGCCGGCTGGCGCGCCAGCACGCGGGTGGCGCTGATGCGGACGTCGTCGGAGAAGTCCTCGAGGAGCGGCAGCAGCGCCGCCTCCATGCGAGCGGTGCCCGCGCCCGCGCCGGCTCCGGCCGGGTGCTCCGACAGCCAGGCGAGCAGGACCAGCTTCTTCTCGGGATCCCGCGTGTACTCGCGCCCGAGCTTCTCGAGGAGCGCGAGCACGGCGTCCTCCACCTCGGCCGGGCCGGTGAGCTCCGTGAGCACCCGCAGGCCCCAGGCCACCCCCGACTCCTGCTGGGCGAGGAACTCCTTCACCGGGCCGACGGCGGTCTCGCCGGCGTCGACGAGCGCGCCGCGGACCATCTCCTTCTCCTCGTCGTCGGTGACGCCGTTCTCGGCGCGGACCGTGAACCGCAGGCAGAGGGTGGCGAGCGCGGCCGGGGTGCCCTGGCTGGCGAGCCGCTCGATGACCTGCTGCCGGTTCTCCGCCGGGCCGTACTTCTCGGTCAGCTTCTGGGCCGCCTTGCGGAGGGCGCTCTTCTCGCGCTCCTCCTTCGAGCCGAAGAGATCGAACAGTCCCACGTTCCAGACTCCTTCCAGGCGCCTTTCGCCGGGCGACCTTCTACAACGAGAGGCCGGCCCGCGGGTCGCCTTTGTAGAGGCCCGCCAGCGGCCGCACCGCCTCGGCGAGTCGCCCGTCCGACTCCGGCAGGACGATGCGCACCACGGCGTAGAGGTCGCCGCGTCCCGCTCCCCGGAGGTCGGGCAGCCCCTTGCCGCGCAGCCGCAGCCGGGTGCCGCTCTGGGCGCCCGCGGGCACCCGCAGCTTCACCGGCCCTTCGAAGGTGGGCATGGTGACCTCGGCGCCGAGCGCCGCCTCGGGGACGGTGACCGGGAGGTCGATGGTGAGGTCCTTGCCGTCCCGGCGGACCAGGGGGTGATCGCGCAGGCGCACCCTGAGGTACAGGTCGCCCGCCGGGCCGCCGTGCGATCCCTCGCCTCCCTGGCCGGCGAGCCGGATCTGCGCGCCGTCGGTCACGCCCGGCGGGATCTTGACCCGGAGCGTCCGGCCGTCGAGCCGCACGTCGCGCTCGGCGCCGGTGACCGCGTCCTTGAGGTCGATGGTGATCTCGGCCTCGGCGTGGGCCCCCGCCACCGGCCCGCGCCGCGCGCGCGCCCTGCCGCCCCGGCCGCCGAAGATCTGGCCGAACAGGTCGCCGAAGTCGAACGAGCCGTAGTCGCCGACGTTGACGCTCTCGTAGTCCCCGAAGTCGAAGGGCATGCCGCCGGCGGGCGCGCCCTGCCGCTTCCACTGACGGTAGGCGTCGGCCTTCTTCTCGTCGAAGCCGCTGCGCAGGGAGTCGGGGCCGAACTCGTCGTAGAGGCTCCGCTTCTTCGGGTCCGACAGCACCTCGGAGGCGGCGGTCACCTCCTTGAACTTCTCCTCGGCGGCCTTGTTCCCCGGGTTCACGTCGGGGTGATACTTCTTGGCGAGCCGCCGGTACGCCTTCTTGATCTCGTCGGGCGCGGCGGTGCGCGCCACCCCCAGGATGTCGTACAGGTTGCGCTCGGGCACGGCTGGAAGGTAACGCGTCGGGGGGCCGCGTCAACGAACGAAGCTCCGCGTGGCTAGAATGGCTCCGAGATGAAGCGCCCCATCCGTGTGACCGCCGCGCTGGCGCTCCTCCTGGCCGGGCCGGCGCGCGCCGCCGAGCCGTCCGGGCCCCTGCCGCTCGACGAGGTGGTCGCGGAGGTCCGCGCCTCCCCCGGGGCGACGCCCACCCTCGTCACCCTCTCCCGCCTCTCCGAGGAGGCCCGGATCGCGCTCGTCTCCCGGGGCGCCATCGGGGCCGCCGCGGCTCCGCTCGACCGCCCCGCGCTGCGCGCCGCGCTCGACTGGCTGGTGGATCAGA
The DNA here is from genome assembly GCA_021782135.1 of Myxococcales bacterium. GTDB lineage: Bacteria > Myxococcota > Myxococcia > Myxococcales > Anaeromyxobacteraceae > Anaeromyxobacter_B. Next base: position 8,452 of record JAJXVM010000013.1, read on the forward strand.
TCCTCCTGGTGGACGAGGCGGCCCGCCTGGAGGTGTTCCAGGTGGAGCCGGCCGACGTGGCGGCGGAGGTGCGGCGGTTCCAGGAGCGCTTCCCCTCGGCCGCCGAGTACCGCGCCTTCCTCGCCCGGAACGGCATGGCCGAGGAGGAGCTCGCGGCCGTGCTCGGCCGGACCCTGCGGGCGGAGCGGTACGTGCAGGGGCGCATCTCGCGCGCCGCCCGGGTGAGCGACGCCGACGTGGAGTCGGCCTGGCGAGCCGGGCGCGAGGAGGGCGGGCGCAGGCCGCTCGAGGCGCAGCGGAGCGCCATCCGGGCGCGCCTCGCGGAGGAGCGCACCCGGGCCGAGCTCAAGTCCCTCCTCGCGGAGCTGCGCGCCCGGGCGGAGGTGCGGCTCCTCGATCCCCTGGGAGGCCCCGATGCGTAGGCCGGCCGGACCTCCGCCGCGGGCCGACGCGCCCTTCCTGTTCCGGGAGATGACGATCGAGGATCTCGACCGCGTCATGGAGATCGAGCTCGAGGCCTTCGCCCACCCCTGGTCGGCGGAGCTCTTCCGGCGGGAGCTCGGCCACGCCTGGTCCACCATCCTCATCGCCGGCGAGGCGCGGCCCGCGGCGGAGGCGCGGCGCGCGCCGGTGCTCGGCTTCGTCATCTACTGGCTGGTTCACGACGAGCTGCACGTGCTCAACGTCGCGGTGGCCCCCGAGGAGCGGCGGCGCGGGGTGGCGCGGGCCCTGCTCGAGGAGATGACGCAGCGGGGCCGGCTCGCCGGCGCCGTGCTGGCGACCCTCGAGGTGCGGCGGAGCAACCGGCCGGCGATCGCGCTCTACGAGAGCCTCGGGTACCGGCAGGTCGGCGTCCGGCCCAATTACTACGTGGACGAGGGCGAGGACGCGATCATCATGAACGCGGACCTGTAGGTCGTGGTGGCGAAGTGTGCGCCGAGGTGATCCTGCCCGCGCGCTCGCCCCGCGACAGACGCCCGCGGCTGTTGTAGAACGCGCCCCCCATGCTCTGGCACGCCGCCCGCTGCCTCCTGTTCCGGCTCGACCCCGAGCGCGTCCACGGCCTCGCCGTCCCGGTGCTGCGCGCCATCGGGAAGCCGGCCGTGGCCGGGCTGGTCCGCCCGCCGGAGCGGCCGTTCCTGGCGACCCGCTGCCTGGGGCTCGACTTCCGCAACCCGCTGGGCCTCGCCGCCGGCTTCGACAAGGGCGAGGTGTTCGCCCCCGGCCTCTTCGCCCTGGGCTTCGGCTCGGTCGAGATCGGGACCATCACGCCGCGCCCCCAGGCGGGAAACCCGCGGCCGCGGCTCTTCCGGCTGCCCGAGCACCGGGCCATCCTCAACCGGATGGGCTTCAACAACGACGGCGCGGAGGCCTGCGCCGGGCGACTCGCGACGCTCACCCCGGAGCAGCGCCCCGGGGTGCTCGGGATCAACATCGGGAAGAACAAGGTCACGCCCAACGACGAGGCCGAGAAGGACTACCTCGCCTGCATCGACCGGCTCCACCCGTTCGCCGACTACCTGGTCGTGAACCTCTCCTCGCCCAACACCCCGGGGCTGCGGGAGCTGCAGGGGCGGGCGCCGCTGGAGCGGCTCCTCGGGGCCTGCATGAACCGGCTCGGGCAACTCCCCAAGGCGCCGCCGCTCCTCGTGAAGCTCGCGCCCGACCTCTCCCCGGAGGCGCTCGACGAGGCGGTGGACGTGGCGCTCGCCGCCGGAGTCCAGGGCATCGTCGCCACCAACACCACCATCCAGCGTCCGGGCCCGGTCGCCCGGCACCGCCGCGCCGGGGAGGCGGGCGGGCTCTCGGGCGCACCTCTCGAGCCGCTCGCCACCGCGGCCGTGAAGCGCATCTATCTCCGCGTCGGCGCTCGGATTCCGGTCGTCGGGGTGGGGGGAGTGATGACTGCCGAGGCGGCCTATGCGAAGATCCGGGCCGGGTCGTCGCTGGTCCAGGCGTACACCGGGTTCATCTACGGAGGCCCGCGCTTCGCTCCCTCCCTGCTCTCCGGGCTCGAGGCGCTGCTGAAGCGGGACGGATTCGAGCGGTTGGAAGACGCGGTCGGGGCCGACTGCCGGTGACCACGCGGGCGCGTGCCGTTTGGGTTTCCCCTGTGAGGGAGGATTTGCGAAGCTTCGTTTCCTGTTAGCCTTGACGCGGTGCGTCGAAAAACCCATTCCTTACGTGAGGAGGCCGCGAATGGCTGAGGTCAAGGCGAACGTGAAGGTCCCGGAGTTCCTGCGTGAGCCGCTGGAGGCGGCGCAGGCCCGGCTCGAAGCTTTCGAGGAAGAGGCGCAGAAGGCCCTCAAGGAACTCGTGCAGCGGGGCCGCGAGCGCCGCAAGGAACTCTCCGGGCTGGTGAGCCGGATGTCGGCGGACGGCACGCTGCGGGGTCGGATCGACCGGCTGCGCGTCCAGGGGATGGAGGAGCTGCGCGGGCGCGCCGAGTCCTTCCGGACCGAGGCGCTCGAGCGGCTCGAGGAGCTGCAGGCGAAGGCGGTGGCCTTCCTGGGCGCCGCCACCCGGGAGCAGGTGGTCGAGCTCTCCAAGGAGCTCGACCGGCTCTCCCGGCGGCTGGACAGGGACGAGAAGAAGCCGGCCCGCAAGGCGAAGCCGGCGAAGCGGCGCAAGGCGGCGGAGGCATAGGAATGGCGGACATCCAGGAGCTGTTCAAGGAGGCCTGGTCGCAGGCGCTCGTCGGGATCAACGCCGCCGAGACGGAGGCCGAGAAGGTGCTGCAGAGGCTGGTGGACGCCGCCGGCATCTCGCCGGAGGACATGAGGAAGCACGCCCGCGAGTTCGGAGAGCGGCTCGGGGCGCAGCGGCAGGAGCTCGAGCGCAGCATCGACGACGCGGTGCGTCGCGCCGCCCAGGTCTTCAAGCTGCCGACGCGCGAGGACCTCGACCTGCTGAAGCAGCGGCTCGACGCCCTGGACCAGCGCATCGACGCCATGGCCCGGGAGAAGGAGAAGCAGGCTTGAGGCGTTCCTGGGCAAGGGGGATCCTTTCGGCGATCGTCGGCCTGGCCGCCTTCGGCGCGCTCCTGGTCGTCTCGCGCCCCCTCGCCGAATCGGTGGACCTCTCCCGGCTCGCCCGCGAGCAGTCGGCGAGCGACCCCGCTCCGGCGCCCGCGGCCCAGCCCCCGCCCGTGAACTGGATCGGGCGCATCAAGGCGCAGCTGAGGCGCCGGCTGCCGCACCTCCCCGAGGCGGATCGCACCCACCTCGCGCAGGTGATCGTGGAGGAGTCCAAGCTGGCGGAGCTCGACCCGCTGATGGTGCTCGCCATCATCGCGGTCGAGTCCGGCTTCAACTCGGACGCGACCAGCGAGCGCGGGGCCCTCGGCTACATGCAGCTCAAGCCCGAGACCTTCGCGCACGAGGCGGAGCGCTCCGGGCTGGACGAGGACCCGAACGACCCCGACTCGAACATCCGGGCGGGCGTCCGCTACTACCGCCGGCTGTTCCGCGCCTTCAACCGCAGCCACGAGCTGGCGCTCATGGCCTACAACGCGGGGCCGGCGCGGATCCGGGAGTACCTCGAGTCCGGGGGCGTCCCGGACCGCTTCTGGATCTACCCGAAGCGCATCCGCAAGGAGCTGAAGCGGATGAAGGGGGACACCTCGCTGCAGTCGCGCCCCACGCCCGCCCCCATCCCCCCGGCGCAGGCGCCCACCGTGGCCGAGCCGCCGGCGCTCTCGGGGAAGGCCGCCATGGCCGTCTCGCGCTAGAGCTGCCCGCGTGCGCGTCAACGAGATCTTCTTCAGCATCCAGGGGGAGGGGACGCGGGCCGGGCGGCCCTGCGTCTTCGTCCGCTTCACCGGCTGCGACCTCCGCTGCGGCTACTGCGACACCACTTACGCGTTCAGCGGCGGCCGCGACCTGACCCGCGCCGAGATCCTGGCCGAGGTGCGGCGCCACCCGTGCAAGCTGGTGCTCCTGACCGGCGGCGAGCCGCTGCTCCAGAAGGAGCTGCCGGACCTGGCGCGCGACCTGCTCGACGACGGCTACGAGGTGACGGTCGAGACCCACGGCCAGCGCCCCATGGGCGCGCTCCCGCCGGAGGTGGTCCGCATCGCCGACGTGAAGACGCCCGGCTCGGGCGAGGTGGAGAAGGACTTCGGCTGGCTGGCGGGGCTGCGGCCCCACGACGAGGTCAAGTTCGTGGTGACGAGCGAGGAGGACTGGCGCTGGTCGCTCGAGGTGATGCGCCGCCACGGGCTGCCGGGCCGGGTGGCGGTGCTGGTCTCGCCGGTCTTCGGCGCGGTCGAGCCGAAGGACCTGGCCCGCTGGATCCTGGAGAGCGGCGTCGAGGCTCGCTTGAACCTCCAGATCCACAAGGTCGTCTGGGGCGCGACGGCGCGCGGCGTCTGAAGCCTCCTTGACCACCCCCGCGCGGGACGGCTAGAAGCGCAGGACGATGCCGGCACTCGCCAAGCTGCTCGCCGTGACCCTCCTCGCCGCCGGAGCGTCCACCCCGCCGGCGCCCGTCACGCTCAACGGCGTGGACATCGCCGGCGTCCGGAACCAGCGCTTCGAGAACGCGACGGTGGTCATCGACGACCAGGGCGCGATCCACATCGAGGCCAGGGGCTACTCCGTGCGCACGGTGGACCCGGCCGCCGCCGCGGCGAGCTCCGCGGCCATTGCCGGGGACGCCGCCGCGGCGACCTCCGCCTCGCCCGTGGAAGGGGCTCCGGGCGCGCCCGCGGCCGCGCTCGCCGCCTCGCCTCCCGTCGCCCCTCCCGCCGGCAGCTCGGCCGAGGCGCCCACCGCGCCTCCGCCCGGCGCCTCGCCGCCGGCGACGCCGGCTCCGGCCTCCACCCTGATCCCGGCCGCTCCGGCGAGCCCCGCGGTGCTCGTCCCGCCCTCAGGCCCGGCCCGCGGTCCCACCCGCCGGTACTTCCTGGTCACCCAGCAGAGCCAGCCGGACGCCACCCAGTACGACGTGAGCGTCTTCATCAACTCCCAGTGGATTCGGGAGGTCCGCTCCAACGAGGAGAACCTGGTCATGGAGGTGACCAAGTTCCTGCGCGTGGGGCCGAACCAGGTCACCCTCGAGGCTCGCAAGCGGAGCAACGACCGCCACGGCGCGTCGCCGGACGCCACCCTGCGGGTCATCGTGGGGGAGGGGACGGCCCAGGGAAACGACGTCACCATCGACGACCCCGTGGTGGACATGCGGCGCAACGCGGCCGAGACGGAGTCCTTCACGGAGGAGTATTCTCTCGTGGCCCGCTAGCCCCGAGGACTCCCGTGTACCAGCCCGACCCACGCTTGCGCAGCATCCCCGCGGCCCGCGAGCGGGTGGTCGCCATCGTCGAGAGCATCAACCAGCCGCAGGTCTCGATCCCCGGCCGGCCCGCCCAGGCGGTGCAGGGCTACCTCGTGGGGCAGCGGAACCCGGGCGGCAGCTTCTCGGTGTACGTCGTGCTCTGGCTCGCGGCCAGCGGCGAGAACGTGGTCTACGTCCACGACCGCCGCGAGGTGCCCATCGAGGAGTACCGCGCCCTCGAGGTGGAGGGGCTGCACTTCCTCGAGTCCATGGGCTTCATGCTCGACAACCTCAACTTCCGGAACATGAGCCCCGAGCTGCAGGAGAAGACCCTGAAGCGAGTGGCCGCCTTCGCCGTCCCGACCCCGCCCCCCGCCGCGCCGGCGCGCGATCCGCGCCAGGCGCTGGGGCGGCTGCTCTCGAGCTTCTGACCCCGCCCATGCGACGAACCGTCCTCACCATCCTCCCGCTGCTCCTCGCGGTCCTGGCCTGCGCCCACGGCCCGAGCAAGAAGGAGCGCGACCAGGCCGAGATCCACCACGGGCTCGGCATCGAGGCGCTCCGCAACAACCGTCCCCAGGACGCCATGCGCGAGTTCGACGCCGCGCTCGCCGTGGACGAGGCGTTCCCCGAGGCGCACCTCGGCCGCGGGGTGGCGTACGAGATGTTCGGCCGCGCGGCGGACGCGGAGCGGGAGTACCGCCGCGCCATCGAGCTGCGCCCCGACTACTCCGAGGCGCACAACGACCTCGGGCAGCTGCTGGCGCGCAACGGGCGTCCCCAGGAGGCGCTGGCGCAGTTCGACGCCGCGCTCGCGAACATGTACTACGCGAACCCGTACGACGCGCGGTTGAACCGCGCGCTGGTGCTCTACTACCAGCTCGGCCGGCGGGACGAGGGCACGGCGGAGCTGCGGAACCTCCTCTCGCAGGCGCCGCGCCACTGCGGCGCGCTGCGCGAGCTCGGGCGCATCCAGATCGAGCAGGGGCGCACCGGCGACGCGCTCGAGCTGTTCGAGCGCTGGTCGCGCGCCTGCGAGCGCGACCCCAACTCGTGGTTCCAGGTCGGGCTGGCCCACCTGAAGCGCGGCGAGGCCGACCAGGCGCGCGCCGCGTTCGAGAAGTGCGAGGAGATGGGGGCCGATGGCGAGGTGGCCAACGAGTGCCGCCACCGGCGCGAGCTCCTGCAGTGACGAGCCGGGGATAGCATGTCCGATCCGGAGGCACGCGCGCGGCCCGCGCCGGTGTTCGAGGAGGAGGAGGCGCCACCCGACGTGCCCTCCTTCGGGCGCTGGCTGGTGCGCGAGCGGGAGCTGCGCGGCCTGGGCCGGGACGAGGTGGGGCGGCTCGCCAAGCTGGGGAGCGGCATCGTCGAGGCGCTCGAGTCGGGCGACCTCGGCCGGATGCCCCCGCGCGCCTACCTGCTCGGCTACCTGCGCGCCTGGGCGGCGGCGGTCGGGCTCGACCCGGACGACGTCGTGCTGCGCTGGCAGGAGGTGGAGGGGCCGGACGCGGAGATCGCGGAGGAGGAGCCCTCCCGCCCGCGTCGGCGCGCCGGGCTCGACGGCCGGGTGATCCTGGCGGCGCTGCTCGCCGCCGTCGCGCTGGCGCTCGTGCTCTTCGCCTCGACCCGGCGCCCCGCTCCGCTCAAGCTCGACCCGGCCCGCACGCCGGCGGCGCGCGGCTCCTACTACCAGCCGGAGGCGCCGCCGCCTCCGGAGGCGCGGTGACCCGGATCGAGCTGCTCGCGCTGGTGCTGCGCACCACCGACTACGGCGAGTCCGACCGGGTGGTCTCGCTGCTCACCCAGGAACGCGGCAGGATCGCCTCCTTCGCCCGGGGGGCCCGGGCCTCGCGAAAGCGCTTCGGCGGCGCCCTCGAGCCGTTCACGCTCCTCTCGGCCTCGCTCAAGGAGCGCCCGGCCAGCGACCTCTACACCCTCGAGGACGTCTCGGTGCAGGCATCCTTCGGGGCCATCCGGGGCGACCTGACCCGCATCGCCTGCGCCGGATACGCCTGCGACCTCGCGCGCGAGCTGACCCGGGACGCCGAGCCGCAGCCGGGGCTGTTCGCGCTGCTGCTCGCGTACCTCCGGCAGCTGGAGGCCGGACCGGCCCGCCCGGCGGCGCTCCGCGCCTACGAGCTGGGGGCGCTGCGGGAGGCCGGCTTCGCCCCGCGCCTCGAGGCCTGCGCCGGCTGCGGGGCCGCCGTCGATCCGGCGGCCGCTCCCCGCCTCGCCTTCGACCTCGCGCAGGGAGGGGCGCTCTGCGGCGGGTGCGCCGCGGCGGCGCCGGGGGCCCTCCCGATGTCTCCGGCGGCGCTGGCCGCCCTGCTCCGGCTCTCGCGCGCCGGCCTGGAGGCGACCCGCGAGGACCCCCTCGCGCCGGGCGCCGGCGCCGAGGCGCGGCGGCTCCTGGCCCGCTTCGTCGAGCACCTCGTCGGGCATCGGCTGGCGAGCCGGAAGTTCCTCGACGATCTCGGGCCGATGCTGGGCTAGAAAGGGCGGCGGGGCGCCGCCGCCGGCGCGCGCTTCTTCGTTTGACAGGCGTGGCGCGCGGTCCTACCGTGCCCGGTCCGGCGCCGGTCTGGCCGGGCGATTCGATGATGGAGGCGGCCGTGAACTTCCAGGAACTGATCCTCACGCTGCAGGGCTACTGGGCCAGCCGCGGGTGCATCCTCGCCCAGGGCTACGACCTCGAGGTCGGGGCGGGCACCATGAACCCGTCCACCTTCCTGCGCGTGCTCGGTCCCGAGCCCTGGAACGTGGCCTACGTGGAGCCCTCCCGCCGCCCCTCCGACGGCCGCTTCGGCGAGAACCCCAACCGGCTGCACCAGCACCACCAGTTCCAGGTGATCCTGAAGCCCTCCCCGCCGGACGTGCAGGAGCTGTACCTCGGCTCGCTGAAGGCCATCGGCATCGACCCGAGGGAGCACGACATCCGCTTCGTCGAGGACGACTGGGAGAGCCCGACGCTGGGCGCCTGGGGGCTCGGGTGGGAGGTCTGGTGCGACGGGATGGAGATCACCCAGTTCACCTACTTCCAGCAGGCCGGCGGGTTCGAGGTGAAGCCGGTCGCCGCCGAGCTCACCTACGGGCTCGAGCGCATCGCCATGTACCTGCAGGACGTCGAGAACGTCTACGACGTGGAGTGGGTGAAGGGCATCAAGTACCGCGAGGTCTTCCACCGCTCCGAGGTGGAGTTCAGCGAGTACAGCTTCCGCGAGAGCGACCCGAAGATGCTGTTCGAGCTCTTCGGCGTCTACGAGGCCGAGTGCAAGCGGCTCCTGGAGCGCGGGCTCCCGCTGCCCGCCTACGACTACTGCCTCAAGTGCTCGCACGCGTTCAACCTGCTCGACGCCCGCGGGGCGATCAGCGTGACCGAGCGCGCCGCCTACATCGGCCGGGTCCGGGCGCTCGCCCGCGGCTGCGCCGAGGGCTACCTGAAGACGCGCGAGGAGCTCGGGTTCCCGCTCCTCCGCGCCGCGCAGGCGGTCGCGGCGAAGGGCGGGGCGCGGAAGTCCGCGAAGAAGAAGGGCAAGGCGGCCTAGCGGCCCCGGCACAGGAAAGAACCCATGGCAGACCTTCTCTTTGAAATCGGCACCGAGGAGATCCCGGCGGGCATGGTCCCGCTGGCCCTGCGTCAGCTCGCGGAGGACCTCGGAAAGGCGCTCGACGACGCCCGCCTGGCGCACGGGCAGGTGAGGGCGGTCGGCACCCCGCGCCGCCTGGCGGTGGCGGCGGCCGGCGTCGCCGCGAAGCAGCCCGACGCCCGCACCGAGGCGCTCGGGCCGTCGGTGCAGGCCGCCTTCGACGCCGAGGGCCGGCCCACCCAGGCCGCGATCGGGTTCGCGAAGAGCCAGGGCGTCGAGGTCTCGAAGCTCCGGCGCGCGCAGACCCCCAAGGGCGAGCGGCTCGCGGTGGAGAAGCTCGAGAAGGGGCAGCGGGCCGAGAAGGTGCTGCCGGGGATCCTGGAGGCGCTCCTCGGCAGGCTCCGCTTCCGCAAGGCGATGCGCTGGGGCGACGAGACCGTCACCTTCGCCCGCCCGGTGCGCTGGCTGGTGGCGCTCCACGGCGGCAAGGTGCTCCCGGTGCGCTACGGCGACGTGCGCTCCGGGGCCGAGACGCGCGGCCACCGCTTCGTGGCGCCGAAGCCCATCAAGCTCTCCGGCACCCTCGCCGACTACGTCTCCCGCCTGCGCCGGGCCGGCGTCATCGTGGATCCGGAGGAGCGGCGCGCGCTGGTCGAGCGGCAGCTCGCGCAGGTGGCGAAGAAGGCCGGGGGCGCGGTCCGCCCGGATCCGGCGCTGGTGGATCAGGTCAACTTCCTGGTCGAGGCGCCCACCGCCATCGCCGGCACCTTCGAGGAGTCGAACCTGTCGCTGCCGCCGGAGGTGGTGGTCTCCGAGATGCGCAACCACCAGCGCTACTTCGCCGTGGTGGACGGCAAGGGGAACCTGCAGAACCGCTTCATCGCCGTCTCCGGCACCCCGGTGAAGGATCCCAAGGTGGCGCGGCACGGGTACGAGCGGGTGCTGCGCGCCCGCCTCGCCGACGCCCGCTTCTTCTTCGAGGAGGACCGCAAGCGCACGCTGGAGAGCCGCGTCCCCGACCTCGGCCGGCGCACCTACCAGGCGAAGCTCGGCAGCGAGCTCGAGCGCGTGGAGCGCATCGGCCAGATCGCGCTGGCGCTGGCGGGCCAGCTCGGGATGGGCGGCCGCGCCCCCGAGCTCGACCGGGCCGCCCGGCTCTGCAAGGCGGACCTCGGCACCGGCATGGTGGGCGAGTTCCCCGAGCTGCAGGGCATCATGGGCGCGCGCTACGCGCGGCTGGAGGGGATCGACCCGGAGGTCGCCGAGGCCATCGAGGATCACTACCGGCCCATCGGCGCGGCGGAGGAGATGCCGCGCGGCGATCTCGGCGCGCTGGTGGGGCTGGCGGATCGCCTGCACCAGCTGGCGGGCATCCTCGGCGTGGGCGAGAAGGCGACCGGCGCCGCCGATCCGTTCGGCCTGCGCCGCGCCGCCATCGGGCTCATCCGCATCCTCGTGGACCGGGGGTACCACCTCTCGCTCCAGGCCGCGGTCGAGGCGGCGCTCGGCGCGCTCGACGGCAAGCTCGCCCTCCCGCGCGAGCAGGTGCGGTCGGCCGTGCTCGACTTCGTGCGGGGCCGGCTCAAGGCGCTCTGGAGCGAGGAGGCCGACTCCGACCTGGTCGAGGCGGTCCTGTCGGCCGGCTTCGACGACGTGGTGGACGCGCGCGAGCGCCTCGCCGCGCTCTCCGAGGTGAAGCGGCGGCCCGACTTTGTGCCCCTGGCGGTGGCCTTCAAGCGCGTCGCCAACATCCAGGAGAAGGCGCAGGGAGAGGGCGCGGCGCGCGTCGATCCGGGGCTGCTCCGCGAGGAGGCGGAGCGCGAGCTGGCCGCGGAGGTGGATCGGGTCGAGGGCGAGGTGGCGCAGCTCCGCGAGGGGCGCGACTACCCGGCGGCGCTCCGCGCCGTGGCCGCCCTGAAGCCGGTCGTGGACCGCTTCTTCGACGAGGTGATGGTGATGGTGGAGGACCCGGCGGTGCGCGGGAACCGCCTCGCCCTGATGCGGCGGGTGGCCTCGCTCTTCGCCGACGTGGCCGACTTCCGCAAGATCCAGGCCGAGCTGCCCGCCGGCGGCGCGGCCCAGGCGGCGGGGGGCCGGTGACCGCGGCGGCCGGCTGGCGTCTCCCGCTCCTGGTGCTCCTGCTGGCGACCGCCTGCGGCGAGCAGGTCCGGGCCCTCTCGGCCCCGCTCGACGCCTTCTACTATCCGACCGGGATCTCGCTGCGAAAGCTGCCGGGCGGCAAGACCGCGGTGGTGGTCGCGTCCTCCAACTTCGATCTCAACTACGACCAGATCAACGGCGGGACGCTCATCGCCATCGACCCCGACGCGTCCGGCGACACGCGGGCGGACCCGAACGCGCCGCTGGCCGTCCTCGGCAGCACCCGCATCGGCAGCATGGGCGGCGAGGTGGTGGTGGTGGACGCGGACACCTGCCCGGGCTGGACCGGACCGCCCGAGGTGCTCGTCGCCTCGCGCAGCCTGAACGACCTCTACCAGGTGCAGATGGACGACGCCGGGGCGCTCACCTGCGGCGATGGCTGCGTCGTCCCGCTCGACGTCTCGGTGCACGCCGACGGCAGCGCGCTCGCCGACTCCTACGGGATCACGCTCGCCTGCCGGCAGGTGCAGGGGGTCCAGCGGCTCACCGGGTTCATCAGCTTCCTCCGCTCGTCCGCCTTCGACGGCTACCTGGAGGAGGTGGACCTCACGAACCCGAGCTCCCAGGGGCGCGTCGCCCTCGGCTCGAACTACAGCTTCTCCTCCATCTACGACGACCTCACCGCGCGTCTCTACGTGACCTCCGGGTTCATCGGCATCGGCTCCGCGCCGCTTCGCTGGTTGGATCTCGCCGGCGGCTACGCGGTCTTCACCTCCAACCTCTACGACGCGGTGGTCGGCTCCGAGACCCGCGGCATCGGGCTCTCCAACCCGCGCGCCGGGATGGACCGGCGGGCCTACGTGGCCCTCCGCATCTACGACGCCGACAGCGCCGCCGCCTACGGCGTCCAGCCCACCGACGACGTCTCCGGAGGCCTGGCGATCATCCAGCTCACCGAGGAGCCCGGGGGCCAGCCGAGCGCGCAGCTGGCGCGGGTGGTGCCCCTCGACCGCGGGGTCACGCAGGTCCGGGTGCTGCCGGCGCGCGCCGGCAAGGCCGACCTCGTGGCCGTCACCAGCCCCGACGACGACAGCATGGTCATCTACGACGACGACACCGGCAGCGTGGCGCGGACGTTTCACCTGGACGCGAACGGCTACCCGGAGCTCGGCCACCAGCCCTTCGGGATGGCGGTGGAGCAGCGGCAGAACGTCCCCTGCGCCGGCTCCGCCGCCGCGGTGGCCGCCTGCGACCGGATCTACGTGGGGTCCTTCGACCGCGGCTACGTGAGCGTGGTCGAGCTCGACCCCGATCAGCCCGACGGCGCCGCCGTGGTGAAGCGGGTGGGGAGGGAGCGATGAGGCGGCTCGCCAGCGCGGCGCTCGCCGGCTTCCTGCTCGCGGGCTGCAGCGGCGCCGCCTCCGCCATCGGCGCCCGGTTCGCCGGCCCCTCGGCCATCGTGGCCTTCCAGGGCATCACGCGCGCCCACCCGGGCCTGCTCCAGACCTACTTCGCCGTGACCTCCACGCGCGGGGACGAGGTCGACTTCCTCGATCCCCAGACCGAGCAGCCGGTCTCGGGCCCCGCGGTGGTCTTCCCGCTGGTGGTCCCGACCGCTCCCCGGCCCATGTACCTGGCCGCCACCTCGCTCCAGGACGGCGGGTCCGACCTGCTGGTCGCGGCGGGGGCCGGGGCCACCCTGGTCCAGCTCATCTCCACCTGGGACACCTCGACCCGCGTGGCCGGGGACGCATCGCTGACCTACCCGGGCGTGGACCTCTCGCCCGACGTGGCCCCCGGCAGCGTGATCCTGGGCATGGTCGCCATCCCGGCGCTCGGCCCGGACGCGACCGGGATCACCACCGTCCAGCCCGGCAAGGCCTGGGTGGTGGCGAGCCTCTCCGGCGGGCAGCTCGCGGTGATCGAGTACCAGCGCAACCCCGGCGAGCTCTCGATCGCGCGCTCGGCGCGGCCGGTGTGGGTCCAGCACGTCGGGTTCGACGCGGTGCAGTTGACCGCGCTGCTCGCGAACGACGCCACGTGGCGGATCTTCTGCGCCACCCCGGACGCGCTGACCGCCGCCGACGGCTCGACCGTGCACGGGGTCGCCGAGATCGTGGCCGGCCCGCCCGGCGTGAGCTGGCGGGTGCTGGCGCTCGACGCCCGCGCGCCGACGCGGCTCGTGGCGGCGGCCTACGTCCGCGAGCGGCTCCCGAGCGATCCCAGCACCTTCGACCCGACGCTCCGGCTGAGGACCTACGCGGTGCTCGACGAGAGCGGCTGCGGGCCGGACTACCAGATCGACTGCGGGATGGTGACCCTCGACGAGGCCAGCCGGGCGTTGGCGCCCGATCCGGCCGCCGCGGCGGTCCCCTCCGTCCACCCCGTCCCGGCGCAGCCGTTCCGCGCGCCGGTGAACCTCCCCAGCCCGCCGCTCGGGATCGCCATCGCGCTGCCGTCCGCCACCCAGGGCGGAGAGCCGGCTCAGCTCGACCTGAGCCAGGGCATCCCCCTCATGCTCATCGCCCCCAGCCTGGGGCCGAGCTACACCTCGGCGGTCGCCGCCGTCTCCGCGAGCGACGGCAAGGTGTATCTCGTGGACCTCGGCCGCTGGGACCTGGCCAACGAGGTCTCGATGCTGAGCGACGACTCGAGCCGGGTCCGCGCCAACACCGTCACCAGCGCCGTTCCCGCCGGCTTCACGGGGCAATCCCTGGGGCTCGCGAGCCCGGGCGACACGTCGGACACCTACTCCATCGACCCCTCCGCCACTCCGGCCTACGTCGAGGTGACGCCCGGCTTCACCCGCGCCGAGCAGTGGCAGCTCGTGTGGCAGGGCATGCTGCCGTCGCTCAGCTACCGCGACGGGGTGCTCTTCGCCCTGGCCGACGGGACCCCGGCGCTCGCGCTGCAGCAGCAGGTCGGTTCGGGCTGGCGCGTGCTCGCGGCGCTGGCCGACCCGGCGCTCGGGGTGAACGACGACGTCCCGAACGGCCGGCAGGACACGGCCGTGCTCACCCCGGGCGCCGGCCAGGACTTCTCGCGCTGTACCCTCGACCCCAGCGGCAACGCCGTGGTCCAGGTCTCGGCGGTGCTGCCGCCGGACGCGGTCAACTACCCGGGCGGCGCGGTGGCGCTCTCGGATCTGCGCGCCGACGGCACCCATTGCCTGCCGCCGCTGCCGCGCTTCGACGCCGGCGCGCAGGTCGCCGGGAGCCTGGTCAGCGCCACCCTGCGCGCCGGGGGCCTGGTGCTGAGCGGCACCGTGACCGGGTACGCCGGCCGGCCGCAGCTGGGCCAGCGGTACGCCGTCGCCTGGTCGCCGGTGGACTACGACGCGACTCCCTCCAGCGCCCGCGCGCTGGCGCGCAAGGCGCGCCGCTACTATTACCCGTCCGACGCGCGCTGCCCCAACGGCCAGATCTACTGCTCCGTCTACACGTGGTGGACCGACCCGCTGGCGCCGGGCCCGTCCATCGCCTTCCGCGCCGGCTTCACCGGCACCGGGGCCCTGAACCAGGACACCTCGCTCGTGATCACCACCCAGTCCGGCCTCACGCCCACCTCGCGCCGCCCCACCGAGGCGGGCGCGCTGCCCCGCGCCGGGGTGGCGTTCGACCGGGGGCTGGTCGGCCATCCCGAGCAGGGCGTGCGCGTCTACGTCCCGTACTCGGACGATCAGGTGCTCGCGTTCACCCCGGGCCTGTCGGCCGGCGACGTGGTGGTGATCAAGTAGGAGGTCCGGGCCGGTGCCGACGCTCACGCTGATCGACGGTTCCGGCTTCGTCTTCCGGGCCTACCACGCGCTGCCGCCGCTCACCACCACCCAGGGGGTCCCCACCAACGCCGTCTACGGCTTCACCACTATGCTGCTGAAGGCGCTGCGAGAGCACGCGCCGACGCACGTGGCGCTGGTGCTCGACAAGGAGCGCAGGAACTTCCGCCACGAGCTCGATCCGGGCTACAAGGCGAGCCGGCCCGAGGCGCCGGACGACCTCGCGCGGCAGTTCCCGCTCGTCCGGGAGGTGGCCCGCGCGCTCAGCGTGCCCGCCGTCGAGCGGGAGGGGGTCGAGGCGGACGACGTCATCGGCACCCTGGCCCGCCGGGCGCGGGCGCAGGGCTTCGAGGTGGTGGTCGTCACCGGCGACAAGGACTTCGCCCAGCTGGTGGACGAGAAGCTGTCGCTCTACGACCCCATGGCCGAGGCGAGCGGGCGGGGCGGCTGGACCGGCCCGGCGGAGGTCGAGAAGAAGCTCGGCGTGCGGCCGTCGCAGGTGGTCGAGTACATGGCCATCCTGGGCGACAAGATCGACGACGTGCCGGGCATCCCGGGCGTGGGCGAGGTGACCGCCTCGGCGCTCATCCGCCACTTCGGCAGCGTCGAGGCGATGCTGGCCCGGCCGGAGGAGATCCCGCTGGCGGTGAGCCGCGGGGGGAAGAAGCTCCAGGAGAGGATCGTCGGCGCCGCCGACCGCATCCGGCTGAACCGGCGGCTCGTCGAGATCAAGTGCGACGTGGAGCTCCCGGAGGGCCCGGAGGACTTCGCCCGCCGCGCGCCGGACGAGGCGGCGGTCCGGGCCCTCTTCAGCACGCTCGAGTTCTCGCGGCTGCTCAAGGACCTCACGGCCCCGCCGCCCAGCCGGCGGGCCGAGGCGGTGGAGGTGCTCCTGGACCGGGGCTCGCTCGAGGCCGCGGTGGAGCACCTGGCCGGCGCCGGGGAGATCGGGCTGCGCGTCCTGCGCGACGGCGACGCGCCGCGCACCGCGCTCGTGGCCGGCGTCGCGCTGGCGGGGGGCGGGCGCGGGTTCTACCT
>JAJXVM010000252.1 GCA_021782135.1 Myxococcales bacterium
TCGACGCCGCGGCCGAGGTCGTCGAGGGCGCCGAGCGCCGCGGCGAGGTCGGCGTGGCGCCGGGCGGCGTCGGTCGCGGCCAGGTCGTGCTCGGCGTGCGCGGCCGCGGCGCGCTCCTGCGCCTGCGCGAGGGCCTCCATCACGGCGTCGTCGTCGGCGGCGAGGGCGTCGATCGCCGTCGCGATCCCGGCGAGGGAGGCGGCCATCCGGTCCAGGATCTGGCGGGAGTGTGCCTCGGTCGCGAGGATCTCCGCACGCAGGTTCTCTCCCCCGGCGCGGGCCGCCTCGCCGATCTCGGGGAGGCGGGCGGCGAGGTCGGCGAGCGCGCCCTCGACGCGCTGTCCGGTCGCCGTCTCGAGGGCCGCCTGGCGGTGCTGCTCGGCGCGATCGGCGTCCGTTCGCTCGGCGAGGCGCGCGAGCGCCTCCATGATCGCGGCGTCGTCGGCGACGAGCGCCGCCAGCGTCTCTCGGTGCAGGCGACGAAGCTCCACGCGGCGAAAGTTCAAGGCGCGGAGGGCCGCGAAGGGGCCGCGATACCGGTCGGTCATGTCAGGTGCGCTCCAGCGGGGCGAAGCGGTCGTCGGCCGGGCGGCCGAGGGCGAGCGAGTTCCAGAGCCAGGACGCCATCCCGGCGGAGGAGAGCGCCGGGGCGAGCGCCGCCGCCGCCGCCCGGTGGCGCGCCTGCGCCTCCGCGGTGCAGACGCCGTCGATGGCCGCGCGGAAGGCCCGGCGGTCGTACGGGGTCACGACGCCGAGGTCGTGGCGGCGGACGAACCGCGCGGCCGCCGTCTCGGGGTGGCCGACCACGACGACGGGCGTGCCGGAGGTCGCCGCGACGTAGGGGATCCGGCTCGGGAGCGAGAGCCGGGCGACGAAGCGGTGCGAGTCCTCCCCCTCGAAGGTGCCGGACGGGACCACGACGAACGGGCTCGCTCGCAGCGCGGCGACCAGCTCGGGTTCGGGGAGGTGGCCGCGGAGGCGCAACCCGGCGGCGGCGAGGCGGTCCTCGTCGATCTTCATCCACGGACATCCTCCCGCCGAGTGCCAGTCGAGGGCCACGCCGCTTCCGCGCAACGCCTCGAGCAGATCGTCGAGCCAGCGCTCGCCCCAGATGTTTCCGACGACGAGCCCGTGGCGCGCCGCCAGTCGTCCGGCGTCCGCCGCGGCCGGGTGCCTGAGCAGGTGGGCCGGAGGGGCCGCCGGTGGGGCGAGGTGAAAGGAGAGGCCGTACTTGGACTGGTAGGCGCCGCGCATCTCGGCCGAGATGGCGAGGCGGAGTTCGGAGCGCTCGAGCAGCTCGCGGAGCGGCGCGTCGGGGATCTCGGTCGCCTCCACGTTCTGGTCGTCCATGATCCAGGTGAGGAGCGGCGCGCCGGTGATCGCCTTCAGCGCGATCGCCGACCGGACGTCGTCGTGCTTGTAGGGGATGGCGAGGATCCGGCGGACCTGGAGGCCGGCGACGAGGTCGAGGATCGACGAGAACACCTCGGCGCGCGTCGCCTCGCCGTGGGCGAGGATCGTGCGGCGCGCGCCGAAGTCCTGCTCGCCTCCGTAGAGGTCGCGGGACCGGACGGTGACGATCGAGGCGCCGGCCCCGAAGAGCCGCTGCACGAGGACGCCGGTGCCGTGGCGGCCGTTGAGCTCGCACAGCGTCACGATGACGTCGACCGGACCGTGAAAGGGGCCGAGCCTCGCGCTGGTCGAGCCCGTTGCCGTCGGAGGCTCGCCTCGAGGCGGTTGGGGCGGGGCCGCGAGCCGGTCGCGGGACGCGGCGAGGCGCGCGAGGGCCTCGAAGGTCATGACGCCTCCTCCCGGGCCGTCGAGCGCGGGAAGAGCCGCTCGAAGCGATCGTCGACCGGGCGGCGGACCGAGATCGAGGCAGCCAGCCACTCCCCGACGCCGTCGTCGGAGAGCGAGGGGGCGAGCGCGGCGGCCGCCCTGCGGATCGCCACCTGCCGTTCGGGGCGGGCGAGCTCCCGGGCAGCGGCGCGGAACGCCGCGCCGTCGTACGGGGCGGTGAGCCCGAGGCCGTGGCGGGCGACGAAGGCGGAGGCGGGGGTCTGGTCGCTGCCGACGATCAGGACGGGGACGTGCGCGGTGGCGGCGGCGAAGAGGATGCGGCCGGGGAGGGAGAGGGCCGCGAGGGCGTCGTACTCGGGGTCGTCGCCGGCGAGCGTGCCGGTGGGGACGACGATGAACGGGTGACCGCGGAGCCGCTCGGCGAGCTCGGGTTCGGCGACGACGCCGCGGGGATGGAGCCCGCCGCTGCGGAGCTCCTCCTCCCCGATCCGAAGCCAGGGCGCGCCGTGGTTGCCGTACCAGTCGAGCTCGAGTCGTGCGGCGTCCAAGGTGGAGAGGAGCCGCTCGAGCCAGCGCCGGCTCCAGACGCTCCCCAGGAGCGCCCCCCGTGCGTCGGCGACGGGTGCCGGGGTGGGGGCGCCCCGGACGAGCCGCCCCGGGACGACGGCGGGGAGGCAGGCGAAGGGGAGCCCGAAGGCCTGCTCGTAGGCGTCGCGGAGCTCGGTGTGCGTCGTCAGCCGCAGCGCGCAGCGGCCGAGGACCTCCGCCATGAGCGGACGCGGGATCTGCACGCCTGCGACGCACTGGTCGTCCATGATCCAGACGCAGAGTGGCGCGGCGGCGACGTCGCTCACGGCCATGGCCAGCGTCAAGTCGGCCGCGGTGTAGGGGACGGCAAAGACCCGCCGCACCTGGCGATCGCCCACGGCGGCGACGGCCGCCCGGTAGATCTCGCGGCGCGGCGCGTCCTTCAACGGGAGGAGGAGCGCCTCGTCGCCGAAGTCGTGGGCGCCTCCGTAGTCGTCTCTCACCCGGAGCGACAGGAAGCTCCGCCAGCCGCGGAAGACCCGCTTCACCAGGAAGCCGGTGCCGTGCTGGTCGTTGAGCTCGCCCGGCGTCACCATGACGTCGATGGGCCCGGGGAGCGTGGTCGTGTGGAAGGGCCGGCGGGCCGGCGCGGCCGGAGGGGGTGACCCGGCGCCGGTCGCGCGGAGCCGGTCCCGAGCGGCGGCGAGCCGCTCGAGCATGGCGAAGTCGTTCATGGATTCCCCGTCGCGTGGTCGCGTTGCGGGCGGCCGCCCCGCCCGACAGGGCGGCGACGCTACCACCGGGCGCGTCGAAGGTCACGCGGGCGCCCCCGCCGCCTTGGCGCTCGACGGGCCCTCGCGTCGTGCGGTAGACCGTCTGGCACCATGGCATTCGACGCGAGGTCTGGGCGCAGAGCGCTCGCAGCGGCGGCCGTCGCCGGCGTGGCCGTCTTCGCCGGGCTCTTCACGCGCCTGACCGAGTTCGGCCTCTACGAGGACGACTACTGGTCGATCGCTCCGCACGCCGGGGAGCCGGTCCGGGGGCTCGGGTCGGCCCTGGCGTGGGACTTCGTCCACTGGCCGACGGGGAGGCCGCTCAACTCGTTCCTCCCCCAGGCGCTCGCCACCGTCGGGTCGACGCTCGGCGGCCTGCAGGGCATCTACGTCCTCGCCGCGGTCGGGCTCGCGGTCAACGGCCTGCTCGTCTACCTCGTCGCGCGGCGCCTCCTCTCCGCGGCGGCATCGCTGGTCGCACTGGCGGCCTACCTTCTCTATCCGGCCGACACGACCCGGATCCTGCTCGTCCACGCCGGGCACGTGCAGGGGTCGATGACCTTCCTGCTCGTCGCGGTCCTGCTCTGGTTCGCGGGCGGGTGGCGGAGGGCGCTGAGTTACCCCGTCGCGGCCCTGACGCTCCTGGCTTACGAGACCGCCTTCCTCCCGTTCGTCGCGCTCCCGCTCCTCGTGCCGTTCCCTCGCGGGAAGCGGGCCGTGGGATGGGCGGTCCACCTCGGAGGCTGCGCGGCCGCGGTCGGGGCCGACACGGTGGCGCGGGTGATCACCGGCGACGTCCGGGCGCTCGCCGCGGCCCACGATCACTGGGAGTCGCTGCGCCGCATGGTCACGTCGCTCTACCTCGGGCCGCGGACGAGCGGCGCCGCGCTCTGGTCCGGCCCGGTCGAGGGCGTCCGGCATGTCGACCCGCTGGCGGTCGCGTCGGCGGCGATCCTGGCGGCGGTCTTCGCCCTGGCGGTGCTGTCGGTCGCCGCCGCCCCCGGGCCATCGCCGCAGCACCCGGCGGGCGCGGACGCGGGCGCCGCCGGCGCGACCCCCCCCGGCCGGCCCTGGCCGTGGGTCCTCGCGGCGTCGATCGCGATCTGGTCCTTCTCCTACGTGCTCACCCTCATCAACTATCCGCCGACCCAGGTCGCGGGTCGCCTCACCTCCACCCACGTCGCGGCGGCCTTCCCCGCGTCGCTCGCCGTCGCGGCGCTCTTCGAGGCGCTCTACCGGGCGGGCACCTGGCGGGGGCGCGCGCTCCTCGCCGCCGTGACCGGCTGGCTCGCCGCGCTGGTCCTCCACGGCCACGTCGTCCAGCGCGGCTACGTCCGCGCGCTCGACCGGCAGCGGCGCTTCTGGTCCCAGGCGCTCGACCTCACGCCCGACGTCGGCGCCGGCTGGACGATCCTCGTGGGGGGGACGCCGACGGTGGTGACCCCCATCATCTTCTCGAACGCCTGGGACGATCTCTACGTCTACCGGCAGCTCACGCCGTTCGGGGCCTTCGACGCCGGCGCCCCGGCGTTCGGGCACCTCGGCGTCCTGGGGGACCAGGTCCACTTCGAGCGGCGCGGCGGCGCGGTCTACTGGCGGCCGCAGTTCTGGTCGGCGGATCCGCTGAGCGAGATCGACCCCGCGAAGCTCGCCCTCCTGCTCGACGAGGGGGGCGTGCTCCGGCGGGTGACGGAGCTCCCGGTCGGCGGCGAGGTCCTCCGGGCGACCGCCTCGATCCCCGCGGTGACCGCGCCGGCGCGGCCGCTGGCCGACACCTTCGTGGCGCGGGTCCTCTTCCCCGATCGGTTCCCGATCCCCTAGACGCCGCCGGCGCGGGGATCCGGGCCGCCGCCCGGGGCGCCACGCCCCGTCCGCCCGGGGAGGGTGCTACCGTCGGCCCCGTGGCCCGCCCCGACCTCCGCGCGGTGCTCCGCCCGCCGGGGGAACTGCTCCGCACCCGCC
>JAJXVM010000253.1 GCA_021782135.1 Myxococcales bacterium
GATCTCCGCGCCGCGCTGGCCCGCTCGCGCCGCGCCCTCGAGAAGCTCGCCGAGGAGGCCGCGCGGGTGCCGGCGGCCGAGGTGGACCGGCGCGCCGCCGACCTCATCAAGCAGAACTTCGCCGCGCTGCGGCGCGGCGCGCGCGAGGCGCGGGTGACCGAGTACACCGAGGAGGGGCCGCGCGAGGTGACCCTCGCGCTCGACCCGGCGCTCGGCCCCCGCGAGAACATGGAGCGCTACTACCGCCGCTACCGGCGCATCGCCGAGAGCGCCGCCCGGGTGGCGGCGCGCACCGCCGAGGTGCGCGAGCGGGTGGAGGCGCTCGGCGCGCTCCTCTCGCAGGTGGACGCCGCGGCGGAGGGCGACCTCGCCCGCCTGGAGCGCGAGGCGCGGAGGCTCTCCGCCGGGCCCCGCCCGCCGCAGGCCCCCCGCAGGCGCGAGGAGGAGGAGCCGGCGCCGCCCTACCGGCTCTTCCGCTCCCTCGCCGGCGCCGACCTCCTGGTCGGCCGCGGCGCCGCCGAGAACGACCGGCTCACGCTCCGGGTCGCGCGCGGCAACGACCTGTGGCTCCACGCGCGCGGGCGGAAGGGGGCCCACGTGGTGGTGCGGCTCCCCGGGAAGGGCGCCGGGCCCGACCAGGAGACGCTCCTCGACGCCGCCCACCTCGCCGCCTGGTTCAGCGACGCGCGCGGCGAGCCGCTCGTCGAGGTCACCTACACCCGCGCGAAGTACGTCCGGAAGGCCAAGGGATCGCCCGCCGGCGCGGTGACCTACAGCCAGGATCGCACGCTCCACCTGCGCGTCGAGCCGCCGCGGACCGAGCGCCTGCTCGCGGAGGAGTACCCGGCGTAGGCTCGCCGGCCCGGCCGCCCTGTCGGCGACCCCTTGAAGGCGGGACGACCCATCCGTAGGATCGGCCCGCCTTGAGCAGCAAGCCCCTCGACCGCCAGCTCACCCTCTTCGACCCCCGCGCCTCGTCGCGCGAGGAGCGGGTCTCGCGCGCCCGGGAGATCGCCGACGCGCTCGCCGCCGAGCTGGGCGAGCCGGTGCGGCTCACGGTCCACGACAACCGCTCCACCATGATCTCCTTCCGGCGCAAGGCGGGGACCGTCCGCTATCGGGTGCACCACATGTTCCTCGACGCGCCGGAGGAGATCCGGCGCGCCCTCGCCGCCTTCGCCGCCGGCGCCGGCCGGGGCGCCTCGGCGCGCCGGCGCGCCGCCGGCGTGACCATCGACGACTACGTGAAGGTCCACCGGGAGCGCATCGGCGCGCCCCGGCTCGACAAGCTGCGCCCGCGGGGCCGCTGCCACGACCTGCAGGCCCTCTTCGACCGGCTCAACGCCGAGCACTTCGAGGGGCGGATCGAGGCCAGCATCGGCTGGGGCGCGTTCCGCCGCGGGCGCCGCCACCGCAGCATCAAGACCGGCGTCTACGTGGCCGACGCGCGGCTCATCCGCATCCACCCCGCCCTCGACCGGCCCGAGGTGCCCGAGTTCTACGTCGCCGCGGTGGTCTTCCACGAGATGCTGCACCAGGACGTCCCGGCGGTGGAGCGCGGCGGCCGGCGGGTGGTCCACGGCCGGGAGTTCCGGCGCCGCGAGCGGGGCTACCCCGACCACGAGCGCGCCAGGCGCTGGGAGGAGGCCAACATCGGGCTCCTCCTGCGCGGGTGAGCCGGGCCGCCCGGCTTCGAATCGCGCGAGCGCTCGCCCTTCCGGTCGGTCATAATCGACCGGCCCCGATGCGCGCGCCCGCCGTCTTCCCGACCGCACTGGCCCTGCTCCTGGCGGGTTGCCTCAACGCGCGCGGCACCCCCGATCGACCGGCGGTGAAGGAGCTGGAGTTCGAGGGGGTCCACCAGGTCTCCCGCTCCGAGCTCGAGTCCCGCATCGCCACCCAGTCCTCCGGCCGCTGGTTCTGGCAGGAGCAGCACGACCTCGACCCGGACGCCCTCTCCGCCGACCGCAAGCGCATCGAGCGCTACTACCGCGCCGAGGGCTTCTACGACGCCCGGGTGGAGTCGGTGGACACGCCGCGGGTCGGCGAGGGTCAGGTGAAGGTGGTCTTCCACGTCCGCGAGGGGGCGGCGGCGCGCGTCGCGGAGATCGCCACCCCGGGGCTGGAGGCCGCCCCCGAGGCCCTGGCCCGGGTCGGCAAGCTGCCGATGCGCGCCGGCGACGTCTTCACCGAGGCCGGCTTCGACGCCGACCGCTCGGCGATCCTGAAGGCGCTCCACGACACCGGCTGGGCCAAGGCCACCGTGACCCAGCGCGCCGAGGTGGATCCGGTCGCGAACCGCGCGCGGGTGACCTACCAGGTGACCGCCGGCAAGCGGTACCGCTTCGGGAACGTCCTCGTCTCCGGGACCGCGGTGGTGGATCGCGCCCGGGTCCGCGAGGAGGCGGAGATCAACGTCAAGCCGGGCGCGATCTGGGACCAGTCGCAGCTCTCCAAGGCGCAGGGGCGCATCTTCGACCTGGGGGTGTTCGGCGGCGCGCGCGTCAGCCCCGGGATCCCCGACTTGAAGAACGACACCATCCCGGTGGTGGTCTCGGTGCGCGAGGCGCCGTTCCGCACCATCCGCCTCGGGCCGGGCTTCGGGGTCCAGGGGTCGGCCCGCTACGACGTGCACGGGGTGGCGAGCTGGACCAACCGCGACTGGCTCGGCGGCCTGCGCAAGCTGCAGCTCGAGACCCGCGTCGGCTACGCGTGGCTCCCGAGCTCCAACCAGCAGGGGCCCATCGGCCTCGCCAGCGCCGACTTCACGCAGCCGGCGGCGCTCGGGCGGGTGGTGGACCTCAACCTGCACGCCGAGGTGGAGCTGGGCCGCGAGCCGGCCTACGCCTTCTGGGCCGAGCGCTTCCGGGTGGGCCTGCCCATCCGGCTGCTCCGTCAGCTCACGCTCGTCCCCTCCTACAACCTCGAGTACTACCAGGTGCAGTACAGCGGCGGGGTCGCGCCGCTCCCCGGCCAGCTCGCCCCGCAGCTCTTCCAGAGCTGCCCCGGGAACCTCTGCCTGCTCTCGTACCTCGAGCAGCGCGTGGCCCTCGACCTGCGGGACGACCCGGTCAACACCACCCAGGGGATCTACCTCGGCGTCGCCTTGCAGGAGGGGTTCCGGCTCTTCGGCACCGGCTTCGAGTACCTGCGCCTGCTCCCGGAGGCGCGCGGCTTCGTCCCGCTGCCCGGCGGCGTGGTGCTGGCGAGCCGCCTGCGCATCGGCATCCTGAAGCCGCTCGGGAACACCCACGGCCTCGACGAGACCCAGCTCACGCCCATCGTGGCCCGCTTCACCTCGGGCGGTCCGGACGGCATGCGTGGGTACTACACCAACATGATGTCGCCGCTCATCCAGGTGAACGCCGACCCCAACTGCACCGCCGGGGCGGGCTGCGCCAAGATGTACCTGCCCTGGGGCGGCGACGGCCTGCTCGACGGCTCGGTGGAGCTGCGCTTCCCCATCTCGGGCAACCTCGGCGCCGCCACCTTCCTCGACTTCGGCAACGTCTCGCTCTTCTCGACCGACGCGCTCGACCTCGCGGCCCTGCAGTACGCCGCCGGGTTCGGGGTGCGGTACAAGACCATCTTCGGCCCGGTGCGGGTGGACGTGGCCGGCCGGCTGCCCACCTGGCGCGACGGGAGCCTGCGCCAGCCCGGCATGCCGGTGGTCCTGCAGACGGCCGGGAGCTCGACCAGCGCGCCGCGCGTGTACACCTCCGGCGTGCTGCACGTGGAGCCGATCATCTCGGTCCACCTCTCCGTTGGCGAGGCGTTCTAGGCGGGGCCATGATCCGAGCGACCATGTCCGCCGCCCGCAAGCTCCTCGCCGCCCTCGGCCTCCTGCTCGCGGCCGCGGCGGCGCTGGCCGGGCTGGCGCTCTCGCTGGTCTACCTGGCCCTCGACACCCACGTCGGGCGCTCCTTCGTCCTGCCGCGCGCCGTCCGGGCGGTGGACGACGCCATCGCCGGCGGCATCGCCGTGGCGCGGATGCGCCTCCTGCCGGGCGCCGGGGCGGAGCTGGACGGGGTGCGGATCGTCGATCCCGAGGGCGACGAGGTGCTCCGGGTCGAGAAGCTGCGGGTCTACGTGGACGTCTCGCACCTCCTCCGCCGCACCGTCGCGGTCCGGGTGGAGGTGGAGGGGCCGGAGCTGCTCCTCGACCGCGCGCGCGACGGGAGCCTCTCGCTCGCGCGGGCCCTCGCGCCCACCCACCCCTCCACCGGCAAGGGTGGCGGGCCCCTCTCGTTCACGGTGCGGCTCGACCGGCTCACCCTGCGCGGCGGCGGCGTGCGCTACCGGGACCAGGCCGGGGCCCTCGCCGTGGAGGCGCGGAGGATCGACCTCGACGGCCGCGGCGAGTACGGGCCGGGCGGCGCGTGGGCCGAGGCCCGGCTGCGCGGCGAGCTCGCCCGGCCGGTGGCGGCGCCCGTGGCCCTCGACCTCTCCGCGCGCCTGCGCGGGGACTTCCTCCAGCTGCCGCTCCTCACCGCCCGGGTGGGCGGCACCGGCCTCGACCTGCTGGCCGAGGCCGACCTGCGCGCCGAGCGCGGCCGCGCCGCCCTCGTCACCTGGACGGTGGACGCGGCCCAGGTGCGGGCGGTCGCGCCGCGCTCGCCGCTCGCCTCGAACCTCTCCGGCTGGCTCTACGCCGAGTCGAACGGGAGCGAGGCCACCGCCGCCCTGGAGGTGGACCCCGCCGCCGGCGCCGGCCGGGCCCGCGGGGCGGCGGCGGTGCACCTGCCGCCGGGCGCGCTCGCGGGCGGCTTCGACCTCACGCTCGAGGCGCTCGATCCCTCCCGGCTGTTCGCGGCGGCGCCCCCCGGCGCGATCAGCCTCGCCGCCCAGGCGCGGGCCACCGGGACCACCCTCGACACGCTGCGAGGCGCGCTCGCGCTGCGCCTCGACCGGTCCCGGCTGCGGCAGGGGCGGATCGGGCCGGGCGAGGTGCGCGCCACCGCCCGCGACGGCGTGGTCGAGATCTCCCGCCTGGGCCTCGCCGCGCCGGGCCTCTCGCTGAGCGGCGCCGGGCGCTGGAGCCGGCGGGGGCCGCTCGCG
>JAJXVM010000254.1 GCA_021782135.1 Myxococcales bacterium
CGCTGAGGGGCCCTACCCGCCGCTGAGCATCCCGTTGGCGGCCGCGAGGCGGCCCGCGACCGCGCGCGGCGCCGGCCGGGCGTCCCCGTCGTCCGCCCCGGGCAGCCGCGCCGCCGGTTCCCGCGGATCGCCCTCCAGGTGGAAGAAGCTCATGAGCCGGCGCAGCGCCTCGGCCTGCGAGGCGACCTGCTCGGCGGTGGCCGCGAGCTCCTCGGCCGCCGACGCGGTGCGCTGCGTCACCCGGTCCACGAGCCCCATCGCCTGGTTGATCTGGGAGACGCCGACGCCCTGCTCGCGCGAGGTCGCCGCCACCTGCTGCACCAGCTCGGCGGTCCGGACGATGGCCGGCACCAGCTCGCCGAGGAGCAGCCCCGACCGCTCCGCCACCTCCACGCTGGAGGCGGCCAGCCCCGCGATCTCGGCCGCCGCGCCCTGGCTGCGCTCCGCCAGCTTCCTCACCTCGCTCGCCACCACCGCGAACCCGCGGCCGTGCTCGCCGGCGCGCGCCGCCTCGATCGAGGCGTTGAGCGCGAGCAGGTTGGTCTGGTACGCGATCTCCTCGACCACCGAGATCTTGCTCGCGATGGCGCGCATCGCCTCGACGGTGGCCCGCACCGCCCGGCCGCTCTCCTCGGCGTCCTGGGCGCCCTTGCGCGCCACCTGCTCGGTCTCCCGGCTGTTGTCGGTGTTCTGGGCGATCGACGCGCTCATCTGCTCGAGCGAGGCGGTGACCTCCTCGACCGAGGAGGCCTGCTCGCCGGTGCCCTGGGAGAGTGTGGCGGAGGCGCCCGAGACCTGCTGCGCCGCGGTGGCGAGCCCCGCCGCGGCGGCGCGCACCTCTCCGATGACCGCCGCCAGGCTCCGGGACATCCCGGCCATGGCCTCCTGCAGGTCGCCGAGCTCGTTGTCCCCCGTGACCTGGATGCTCTGCGCCAGGTCGCCCTGCTTCGCGATCCGGCTCGCCGCCTCGGACATGGCCCGCATCGGCGGCACGAGCATCTTCCGCATACCCCAGCCGATGAGCGCGGCGAGCCCCATCGCGGCGAGGAGCCCGGCCGCGAACGTCCGGCCGTCCACCAGCGCCCCCGCCCGGCCCAGCCCCGCCGCCGCCGTCTCGAGCCGCGCGCGCCGGAGCTGCTCGAGCCGATCGAGCAGGACCCCGGAGGCCGAGCGGAGCGCCTCCGCGGACGCGGGGTCCGTCGCCGCGCCGGCGCCCGGCGGCCGCGCTCCCGTCCGCAGCAGATCGCCCAGCAGTCGATCCGCGTCGCGGGCGCTCTCGGGGGAGCGCCGGGCGAGCCGAGCCGAGGCGGCGGCGAACGCGGCTCGCGCGCTCGCGAGCTCCTCGGCCCCGGCCCCGCCCGCCGGGGCCTGCAGCGCCGCCGTGACCTGGCGCGCCGCCAGCGTCAGCTCGACCGCCGCCGACTCGACCTCGAGCGCCGCGGCCACCTCGGACTGGAGCGCGGAGGCGCTCTGGCGGAGGGAGGCGAAGCCCCAGGCTCCGAGCACGCCCACGCCCCCGATCATCACCACGACCGCGATGGCGAACATCTTCGAAATGGTGATCCGCACGGCGCCCCCAAGCGGCGAGCGCGCGTCGCAAACCGGGTGCGCCGCCCGGCGGGGCGCGGCGCGACGTCTCGGACTTCCCCCGGGCGCGAGCTTCCAGCGCCCACCGAGGGGATGCTAGGCCGCTCGCCCGGGGGCGTCAACCCCAACCGGGGCGCTCGGGCGCGGCCGACTCGGCGCGGCCGCGGGCTCGTCCGCGCGCCGGGCCAGGCCGCGCGGACCTCGCGACCGGGTCAGGTCCCGAGCGTGAACTCCCAGGCGCACCAGGTGTCCTCGGAATGGGCGTCCGGAGGACAGGTGATGCAGCGGGTCCGGATCCGCGGATCGACCGCCCGCGCGAACTCGGCGTACTCGACCAGCCCGACGTTCTTGCACGGGAAGTCCGGCAGCCCCTTGCGCTTGCGCGCCGACTGCACCCGGCAGTCGCGCATGGCGAAGACGGCCCGCTCCTCCGTGGCTTCGACCACCTCCTGGGAGTTGAGCCGCGCGTACAGCCGGTGATTCAGGCACTCGAGCAGCGCCGGGATGCCGCCGCCGGGCGCGAGCCCGAGCCGCTCCATGATCCGGCGGGCCTCGATGACCGTGAAGCGCTCCCAGGCGGCGCGGTCGGCGGCGATGGCGGCCTCCATCCCGTGCGCGCCCTCGACGGCCTGGAACCAGAGCCCGTCGTGCGCCAGCCAGTTCTTCGCGTCGTCGAGGATGATGCGGACGAGCTCTTGCTTGTCGAGGGTGCTCAGGTGCGCGGCGGCGGCGGCGGGGTCGCGAAGCTCGGGCATGGGCCCTCCGGGGTGATGGGGTGGAGCCCGACGTTATCGGGTCCCCGGCGGAGACGATAGTTCCGGCGACGGCGGGCCCCGTCGTGGTACCACCGGGAAGCGGCGGCGCCCCGCGGCAGAGGTGACGAATGGATTCCCTGAAGCAGGTCCTCGAGGCGAACCGCGCCTGGTCGGAGCGCATGCGCGCGGGCGACCCCGGCTTCTTCGAGCGGCTGGTGCAAGCGCAGCGCCCCGAGCTGCTCTGGATCGGCTGCTCGGACAGCCGGCTCCCGCCGGATCAGATCGTCGGCCGCCTCCCCGGCGAGATCTTCGTCCACCGCAACGTCGGCAACGTGGTGGTGCACACCGACCTGAACTGCCTGTCGGTGCTCCAGTACGGCATCGAGGTGCTGCAGGTGAAGCACGTCATCGTCTGCGGCCACTACGGCTGCGGCGGCGTGCGCGCCGCGGCGAGCCCGGAGCCGCTCGGGCTCATCGACAACTGGCTGCGGCACGTCCGCGACGTCCACGTGGCGCACCGCGCGGAGCTCGAGGCCATCGCCGACCCGGTCGCGCGCGAGAACCGGCTCTGCGAGCTGAACGTGGTGGCCCAGGTGGCCAACGTCTGCCACACCACCATCGTGCAGGACGCCTGGCGGCGCGGGCAGCCGCTCGCGGTGCACGCCTGGATCTACGACCTCGCCGACGGACTGGTGCGCGACCTCGGCCTGTCGATCGAGTCGGCCGCGCAGATCTCGCAGGAGTACCGGGTGGGTTGAGGCGGCGCCCTCCCGACGTCACCGGGGCGTCGCGCTCCCGGCGCGCGCGCCTGACATTGAGGGGGGCGTGGAAGACCTGCTCCTGCGTCTCTCCGGCCTCGGGGAGTGGCAACTCGCGCTGGCCGCCGTCTGGCTCCTCCTCCAGGGCTGCGTCGTCCCGTCCGTGCCGGAGGAGGTGGTCATCACCAGCCTGGGCATGCTCGCGGCCCAGGGGCGCATCCCGTTCCCGCTGGCGTTCCTGGCGATCCTCTGCGGGCTCCTGCCCGCCAACGCGGCCACGGTCTGGTTCGGCGGACGGCTCGCGCGGGGGCTCGCCGTCCGCGGCCCGTTCGCGGGCGTCCGCGCCGCTCCGGCGGTGCGGAGCGCCCTCGCCTCGCTCCAGCGGCGCGGGCTCGCGGGGGGCTGGCAGCGCCTGGGGCTGCTCCTCGCCGCGCTCGCCGCGGCGGCGCTCGTCCTCCAGGCGCTCCGCTGGCTCTCCCGTCGCTGGCTCCCGGTGGGCCGGCCGTCGCTGCCCCTGCGCTGACGGTCCGGGCTCACCGGGGGGCGGCCACCGCGGCCGTCCCCAGCAGCTCGGCCAGCGCCAGGGCCAGCGCGGGCCCCCGCCCCGCCTCCTCGTGCTTGAAGAAGACCCAGGCCTCGTCCCAGGGCTGCCCCAGGATCCGCTCCGCCCAGGCGCGCAGCTCGTCCGGGCGGTAGTCGGGGGCCCGCAGCCGCAGGTAGCCGGTGCGGGAGGTGGCGAGCAGCGGGGCCTCGACCTCCCCGCCGTGGGCGGTCACCAGCGCCGCGCCCCGCCGCGCCAGCGCGGCGTAGACGTCCTCGGAGAGCCAGCTCGGATGGCGCGGCTCCAAGGCGGGCCGGGTCCCGGCCGGCAGGAGCGCCAGGAAGTCCTCCAGCAGCGGCAGGTCCTTGCGCAGACCGGGCGGCAGCTGCCAGAGCACCGGGCCGAGCGCCGCCCCGAGCTCCGCGGCGGCCGAGTGGAAGCGCGCCACGTCCGCCTCCGCCCCCGCCAGCTTCTTCACGTGCGTGATCCGCCGCGGCCCCTTGAGGGCGAAGGCGAACCCCGGCGGCACCCGCGCGCGCCAGCCGGCCAGCAGCTCCGGCGTGGGCATGCGGTAGAAGGTGGCGTTGATCTCGACCGCGGGCAGCCGCGCGGCGTAGAGCCCGAGCAGCTCGGCGGGCCGGGCCCGTGGCGGGTAGAAGCCGCCCCTCCAGGCCGGATAGCTGAAGCCGCTCGTCCCGCAGGCGACGCGCACGCGAGGCGGTCTAACGGAGATCCGCGCCGGGCGCAGCCCCCCGCGCGCTCGCCCTCCGGCCCGCCCCGGCCGGCGGGGCGGCTCAGGTCTGCTCGAGGACGCGCCGGGCGATGCGCGAGAGCGGCAGCACCTCGGCCACCGCGCCGCGCTTGATCGCCTCCTTGGGCATGCCGAAGACGATGCAGCTCGCCTCGTCCTGCGCGATGGTGAACGCCCCCGCCTCGCGCATGGCGAGCAGCCCGCGGGCGCCGTCGTCGCCCATCCCGGTGAGGATCACGCCCACCGCGTTGGCGCCGGCCGCCTCGGCCGCCGAGCGGAAGAGGACGTCCACGCTCGGGCGGTGGCGCGAGACCAGCTCCCCGCCGGCCACCTCGACCACGTACTTGGCGCCGCTGCGGCGCACGTGCAGGTGGTGGTTTCCGGGCGCGATGAGCGCGCGCCCCGGCGAGAGGACGTCGCCGCTCCCGGCCTCCTTCACGTCGATGCGGCAGCTCTGGGAGAGCCGGCGGGCGAAGGCGGCCGTGAACTCCTGGGGCATGTGCTGGACGATGGCGAGGCCGGGCGCGTCGGGCGGCATCGCCTCGAGCAGCTGGCGCAGCGCCTCGGTGCCCCCGGTGGAGGCGCCCACGGCCACCAGCTTCTGCGTGGTCCCGCGCAGCGGCCGGACCAGCGGCGGCGCGTCGGCGCCCGGCGCGCGG
>JAJXVM010000255.1 GCA_021782135.1 Myxococcales bacterium
GCGAGCGCGCCGGCCGCCTCGCCGGCGGGGGCGGCGTACTCCACCGCCCGGCGCGCCGGCGCCTCGCCGCCGCCGCGCCGGTTCAGACCGGGCGGGAGCGCGGCGCGGAAGAGCTCGCCGGGCGGCACGAGGTAGTACTCCTCCGCCCAGCGGAGCAGCTTCACCAGCGGCTCGGTGAAGAGCGGGAGCTCGTCGAGCACGGCGGCGACCTCGCGCAGCGCCACCCCCTCGGGCGCGGCGGCGGGAAAGCCGATCACGTACCCGGTGGCGCGGGGGCTGCGGCCGAAGGGCACCGCCACCCGCCGACCCAGCGCCACCCCTTCCCGCAGCGGCTCCGGGACCCGGTAGGTGAAGGTGCCGCGGACGGCGGCGGCGACGGCGACCTCGACGAGCACGGGCCTACTGTATCAGCCGGCCGGACCGCCCAACGCGAGAGCCTGACGGCGAGCAGAATTCTCGAACTTCGGGGAGGGGGGCAGCCCCCTTTCAATGCTCGAAGCCGGCCACCTCGCGCATGAAGGCGCGAAGCGGATCGCGCAGCTCGGGCCGCTTGAGCGCGAAGGCGATGTTGGCCTTGAGGTAGCCGAACCGGTCCCCGGCGTCGTAGCGGTCGCCCTCGAAGCGGTAGCCCGCCAGCCCCTCCTCGCGGGCGAGCACCGCGAGCGCGTCGGTGAGCTGGATCTCGCCGCCCACCCCGGGCTGCTGCCGCTCCAGGATCTCGAAGATGCGCGGCGGGAGCACGTAGCGGCCGATGACCGCGAGGTTGGAGGGAGCGTTCTCCTTGGGCTTCTCGACCAGCCGCTCGATGCGGATGGTCCGCTCGGCGATCTCCCGGCCGGCCGCGACGCCGTACAGGTGGGCGTCGGCGGGGGGGACCTCCATGAGCGCGATGGCGCCCAGCCCGTGGCGCGCGTGGCAGTCGGCGAGCTGCTTGGTGGCGGGGACCGCCGCGTCGATGATGTCGTCGCCCAGCATGACCACGAACGGCTCGTCGCCGACGAGGTCCCGCGCGCAGAGCACGGCGTGCCCGAGCCCGAGCGGCTCCTGCTGGCGCACCGTGACCACGTTGGCCATGCGCGCGATGGCGCGCAACTGGTCGCGCAGCGCGTGCTTGCCGGCGCGCTCCAGGTTCATCTCCAGCTCGCCGGCGATGTCGAAGTGATCGACGATCGAGTCCTTGCCCCGGGCGCAGACCAGGATGACGTCGCGCACGCCGGCCGCCACCGCCTCCTCCACGATGTACTGGATCGTGGGGGTGTCCACGATGGGCAGGAGCTCCTTCGGGACCGCCTTGGTGGCGGGCAGGAAGCGGGTGCCGAGGCCGGCGGCGGGGATGACCGCCTTGCGGATGGGGCGGGTAGACATGTCCTGGGAATCTAACTCCCGCGCGCGGCGGCCGTGAAGCGACATTGGCGTGTCCGGCGAGGGCCGGGTATCTTCGGGCCAACCTATGTCGAATCGTCACCGAGTGGGAGTGGCCGTCGCCCTGGCGCTCGCCGCGGGGACGGCCCGGGCGGCCACCCCGGCGCCGCTCACCGCCGCCGACCTCACCGGCGCGCGCGCCCTCGCCATGGGCGGCGCCTTCCGCGCCATGACCGGCGGGAACGAGAGCATCTTCCTCAACCCCGCCGCCCTGGCGGTGGTGAAGCGCTACTCGATCGAGGCGAGCTACCTGAACGACCGGGCCGGCGCCGACTCCGATCAGCAGTGGGCCAACCTCTCGGTGGTGGACTCGAGCGAGGCGATCGCCGCCGGGTTCGCCTACACGCGGCTGCCCGCCGGCCTCACGCAGGGAAACGTCTTCGATCTCTCCCTGGCCACCCCCATCGGCGACAACCTCTTCCTGGGCGCCACCGCCAAGTACCTCCGGCTCAACGTCCCGGGCGGCCAGGATCGCGAGCTGAACGGGGACGTCGGCCTCTTCCTGCGCGTGAACCAGTACGTCTCCATCGGCGGGGCCGGCTACAACCTGCTCAGCTCGAGCCACCAGGACCAGGCGCCGCGCGGGGTGGGCGCGGGCATCGCCCTGGGCGACGAGCGGACCTTCCACGTCGCCGCCGACTGGCGGCAGGACTTCGAGCGCGATCAGGGCCGGTCCACCAACGCCTTCGGCGGGGGCGCCGAGTACCTGCTCCTCGACTTCCTCCCGCTCCGGGCCGGCTACCTCAAGGACGACACGCTGGGCGGCTCGTTCTGGAGCGCGGGCGCGGGGGTGGTCAGCAACGGCGGCGCGGCGCTCGACCTCGCCTACCGGCAGGGAATCGACGACGCGTCGAAGCGCACGCTGATGGTCGCGCTCAAGATCTTCGTTCCGACCATCTGAACGGGACACGCCGTCCCGCCCCAGG
The DNA here is from genome assembly GCA_021782135.1 of Myxococcales bacterium. Classification (GTDB taxonomy): domain Bacteria; phylum Myxococcota; class Myxococcia; order Myxococcales; family Anaeromyxobacteraceae; genus Anaeromyxobacter_B. Next base: position 2,349 of record JAJXVM010000255.1, read on the forward strand.
CTACGGCTTCGGCCGCGCGCGCCCGCGCGGGAGCACCACCGGCTCGCCGGTGGCGCCGTTCTCGCCGCGCCAGACCGGCAGCCCCCAGACCGCCGCCACCCGCTCCTCGGTGAGCACGTCGGCCGGCCTCCCCTCCGCCACCACCCGCCCGCGCGAGAGCACCACCAGCCGGTCGCAGGAGGCGGCGGCGAGGTTGAGGTCGTGGAGCACGGCCACGACGCACAGGCCGCCGCGCGCCGCCACCTCCGCCATCCGCATGGCGGCCACCTGGTGGGCGAGGTCGAGGAAGGCGGTCGCCTCGTCGAGGAGCAGCACCCGCGGCTCCTGCGCCAGCGCGCGGGCGAAGAAGACGCGGCGGCGCTCGCCGCCGGAGAGCGCGTCGAGCCGGCGGTCCGCCAGCGGCAGCAGCTCGCAGGCCTCGAGCGCCCCCCGCACGGCCCCGTGGTCGAGCGGGCCGGCCGCGGCGAAGAGGTTCTGGCGCGGCGCCCGCCCCATCATCACCGCCTCGCGCACCGTGAACGGCCAGTGGACCGGCGGGTCCTGCGGCACCAGCGCGCAGGCCCGCGCCATCTCGCGGCGCGGGGCCGTCGCCGGGTCGAGGCCGGCGAGCCGGACGGTTCCGCCGCTCGGGGCGGCGAGCCCGGCCACGAGCCGGATGAGGGTGCTCTTGCCGGCGCCGTTCGGGCCCACCAGCCCGACCAGCTCGCCGGCGCGCGCCTCGAACGAGACGCGGTCCATTGCGAGCCGCTCGCCGTATCGGAAGGAGGCCTCGCGGACCTCGACCAGGGCGGGCGGGGGCGCGGTCACGACCGATCCAGCGGGGCGAGGCCGAGGAGCCGCTCGGCGTTCCGGTGGTAGATCCGCTCCAGGACCTCGCGCGGCAGCCCCAGCCCGGAGAGGTCCCGGCCGCCCTGGATCGGGGTCGGGCTCGGGATGGCCGGGTCGCGGGTCTCGAGGAAGCGGAAGGTCCCGTCGAAGAAGCGGCGCAGTTCCTTCGCGTCCGCCGGCAGGCCGGCGCCGGCCACCACCCCCTTGCGCCCGTCCTCGAGCTCGATCCACTGGAGGTCGGTGCCGAAGAGCACGCGGTCGGAGTGGGCCAGGATCACCTCCCGGGCGGCGGCCGCGCGGCGCCCCAGCTCCGGGACCCGCCCGGCGGTGTCCACGTACAGGTTCGGGAGGCGGTCGAGGAGGCGGCCCACCTCGGCCGGATCCTCGGCGTCGTTGCCGAAGTGGACCCCGATGAAGGTGACGCTCGGGTGGCGCGCCACGCGCCGCGCGAACTCCCGGAAGACGGTCTCCCAGGCCGGGTAGCGCGACCGATCGGCCCACGAGAGCTCGGGAAAGGCCTCGAGCTCGGCCGCGCGCTCGTTGCCGGGGCCTGGCGGCTCGAAGAAGGCCTTCGGGTCTCCGGCGTGGATCGACACCGGCATGCCGAGCCGGCCGGCGGCCTCGAAGACCGGATCGAGCCGGGGGTCGTCGAGGGCCACGCGCGCGCCCGACTCGTCGGTCGCGGTGAGCCCGAGGGAGTTGTAGACCGCGAGCCCGCGCGCACCGGCCGCCTTGCCGCGCTCGAGCCGCGCCACCTCGCGGCGCTGCCAGCCCGCATCGCAGCAGCCCTCCAGCTCGACGCTCAGGAAGACCAGCGCCCGGCCCGGGTGCTCGGCGGCGGCGGCGAGCTGCGGCCGCAGCTCGTCGTCCGAGGCGCCGCCGGAGAGGTTCACCACCACCCGGATCCCCTCCGCCGAGCCCAGGCGGAGGGCGTCGGCGAGGGTGTGGGGGCCGACGTGCTGGTGGACGTCCACCTTGGGGATGGGGGCGGGGACGAACCGCCCGGGCCGCGCCCGCTCCCGGCGGAAGGACCAGCCGGCCACGAGCAGCGCCGCCGCGGTCACGACCAGGCAGAGCGCCAGAACGGCGAGCCACGTGCGCCGGGGAGAGAGCACGGCGGCCATCCTAACCGCGGGCCTCGTGCCGGCGCAGCAGCCAGAGGAAGAGCGGACCGCCGGCGAAGGCGGTGAGGGCGCCCACCGGGGGCTCGGTGCCGAGCGGCAGGAAGGCGAGCCGCGCCAGCGCGTCGGCGGCGACCAGGAAGGCGGCGCCGAAGAAGGCCGAGGCCGGGACGAGCAGCCGGTGGTCCGGCCCGACCACCTTTCGCACCAGGTGCGGGACGATGAGCCCCACGAACCCGACCATGCCGGAGAGGGCCACCGCCGCGCCGGTGGAGGCGCTGGCGGCGAAGAAGACCAGGGCCCGCGCGCGGCCGACGTGGACGCCGAGCGAGGCCGCCTCGTCGTCCCCGAGCGCGAGCAGGTTGAGCTGGGCGGAGAGGGCGAAGAGCCCGAGCGTGGAGAGCGCCACCAGCCCCCCCGCCACCGCCAGGGTGCCCGGGGTCTCGTAGCCGATGGAGCCCATGAGCCAGTAGAGCAGCCGGGCCGCCATGTCGGGGGGCACGAGCAGCTTGAGGAGGGTGATGACGCCGGCCGCGAAGGCGTTGAAGACGATGCCGACGAGGAGCGCCGCCTCGGGCACGAGCCGCCCGCCGATGCGCCCGAGCGCGAAGACCAGCAGCGTGGCGAGCGCGGCGCCGGCCACGGCCGCCGCGGCCGCCGGCGGCGCGGCGCCGAGCAGGGCGCCGGCGCCGGCGGCGAAGATCG
>JAJXVM010000256.1 GCA_021782135.1 Myxococcales bacterium
GAGCGCGCTCCAGGCCGGGCTGATGCTGTTCGCCCTCCGCGGCGAGGCCGGCGGGGGCGCCCCGCGGCGCGGCGAGCTCCGCGGGGCGCTCCGGATCGGCGTCCCCATCGCCTTCCACTTCACCGTGGAGATGGGGCTCTTCACGCTGGTGGGGTTCCTGGCGGGCCGACTCGGCGAGCTGCCCATGGCCGCGCACCAGGTGGCCCTCACGCTCGTGACCGTGAGCTTCACGCTGGTGGTCGGCGTGGGCACGGCCGGCTCGGTCCGGGTGGGGCACGCCATCGGCGCCGGCGACGCGCCGGGGGTCCGCCGGGCCGGGCTCGCCACCTTCGCCTCCGGCGCCGCGGTGATGGCCTGCTCGGCGCTCGCGATCTCCCTCTTCCCGCGCCTCCTGGCGCGCCTCGTCACCAGCGACGCCGCCGTCATCGCCGCCGCCGCCCCGCTGCTCGCCGTGGCCGCGGTCTTCCAGGTCTTCGACGGGATCCAGGCGGTGGGGGCGGGGCTGCTGCGAGGCGCCGGCGACACCCGGTTCACCTTCCTCGCCAACGTGGCCGGCCACTACCTCGTCGGCCTCCCGGTGGCGGTGGGGCTGGGGGTGCTCGCCGGGCGCGGCGTGGTCGGGCTCTGGTGGGGCCTGTGCGCCGGGCTGGTGACGGTGGCCCTCGCCATGCTGGCCCGCTTCCAGGCGCTCTCCGCGCGCCCCATCGCGCCGCTGCGTTGAGGATCCGGGCGCCGTCGTCTGGACGACCCGCTCCCGCGCGGCTCTCCCTCCCCCTTTGCCCCGGCGCGCCGCCGGCCGGCCGGCGCGCCGGGTGCGGGCCCGCCCGCCCGCAGCCCGAGCGCGGCAGGAGCACCCGCCCCCCGGGGTTCCGCCCGAGGGTGCGCGGCCCCAGGTTTCGGGTGAAGCGCGGCCAACCCGAGGAGAATCGAATGGCAATTGGCGACGACGACAAGGCCCAGGGCGCCTGGGACAAGATGAAGGGCAAGGTCAAGAAGGCCTACGGCGAGATCGCCGACGATCCGCAGAAGAAGGCCGAAGGCTCCCTCGACAAGGCGAAGGGCACCTTCGAGGAGAAGAAGGGCGACGTGAAGAGCCGGATCGCCGGCAAGCTGGACGAGACGTAGCGTTCGGGCGCGGCGGGGGGCCGCGCCGCCGGCTAGGAACCGGACATGGATCCGCTGCCCGGCGCCGCCCCCTTCCCTCCCGAGCTGCGGGCCCGCCTCGAGGCGGCGCTCGGCGCGCCGGCCGCGGTCCCGCCGCGCACGCGCCACCTCGACGCGGCGGGCCGGCCCCGCTTCGCGAACCGGCTCCTGCTCGCCTCGAGCCCCTACCTCCTCCAGCACGCCCACGACCCGGTCGACTGGCACCCCTGGGGCGACGAGCCGTTCGCCGCGGCGCGCGCCGCCGGCCGGCCGGTGTTCCTCTCGGTCGGCTACAGCACCTGCCACTGGTGCCACGTGATGGAGGAGGAGTCCTTCGAGGACCTCGAGGTCGCCGAGCTGCTCAACCGGTCCTTCGTCTGCGTCAAGGTGGACCGGGAGGAGCGGCCCGACGTGGACGCGGTCTACATGGCCGCGGTGCAGGCGCTGCACGGCTCGGGCGGCTGGCCCATGAGCCTCTGGCTCACCCCCGACCGCGAGCCGTTCTTCGGCGGCACGTACTTCCCGGCGCGGGACGGCGATCGCCCGGGCGCGCGCGGGCTGCTCTCCCTCCTGCGGGAGATCGCGGGGCTGTACGCGCGCGACCCGGGCCGCGTCGAGCGGGCGCGCGCCTCGCTCACGGCGGTGGTGCGGGAGGCGCTGCAGGCCGCGCCTCCGGCGGCGCCCGCCCTCCCCGGCCCGGCGGTGATCGAGCGGGCGGTGAGCCTCTGCCAGCGCGGCTTCGACCCGGCGGAGGGCGGCCTGCGCGGCGCGCCCAAGTTCCCATCCAGCCTGCCGGTGCGCCTGCTGCTCCGACACCAGGCCCGCACCGGCGACCCCGCCAGCCGGGCCATGGCGGAGGTGACGCTCACGCGGATGGCCGCGGGCGGCATCTACGACCAGCTCGGCGGCGGGTTCCACCGCTACGCCACCGACCCCCGCTGGCTGGTGCCGCACTTCGAGAAGATGCTCTACGACAACGCGCTGCTGGCGGTGGCCTACGCGGAGGGCTGGCAGGCCACCGGCGACCCGGGCTTCGCGCGGGTGGCGCGCGAGACGTGCGACTACCTGCTGCGCGAGCTCTCGCTGCCGGAGGGCGCCTTCGCGTCCGCCACCGACGCCGACTCGGAGGGCGAGGAGGGGCGCCACTTCGTCTGGAGCGCGCGCGAGCTGCGCGAGGCGCTCGGCGCCGAGGCGGAGCGGTTCATGGCCCACCACGGCGCCACCGAGGCGGGGAACTTCGAGGGGCGCAACGTGCTCCACGTGCCGCGGCCCGACGAGACCGAGCACGCGGCGCTGGCGGGCGCCCGGGCGCGCCTGCTCGACCTCCGGGGCCGTCGCCCGCCGCCGTCGCGGGACGACAAGGTGCTCGCCGGCTGGAACGGCCTCGCCCTGTCCGCCCTGGCGGTCTGCGGGCGGGTGCTCGACGAGCCGCGCTGGATCGCCGCCGCCGCGCGCGCCGCCGGCTTCCTCCTGGGCGCGCTCCGGCCGGAGGGGCGGCTGCTGCGCGTCTGGCGCGCCGGCCGCGCCTCGGTGCCCGGCGCGCTCGAGGATCACGCCTTCCTGGCCCAGGGGCTCCTCGATCTGCACGAGGCCACCTTCGCGCCGCGCTGGCTCGAGGAGGCGCTCGACCTCTGCCGCGAGATCGAGGAGCGCTTCGGCGACCAGCGCGGGGGCTGGTTCGCGACCGCCGCGGACGCCGAGCGGCTCCTCGCGCGCGAGAGGCCCTGGCGCGACGGCGCCGAGCCCTCCGGCGCCTCGGTGGCGACCCACACCCTTCTGCGGCTCGCCGCGCTGACCGGCAGGGCCTCGCTGCGGGAGACGGCGGAGCGGGCGCTGCGGGCCGCCGCGCCGCTGCTCGAGGAGCACCCGCTCTCGACGGCCGAGATGCTGCTGGCCCTCGACTTCGCGCTCGCGCCGGCGCAAGAGGTGGTGCTGGTCTGGCCGCGGGGCGCGCCGCCGCCCGCCGGTCTCCTGGCCGTGCTGCGGGAGCGGTACCTGCCGCGCGCGGTGCGGACCGGGGCGGCGGAGGGACCGGACCTGGAGCGGCTCGCGCGCGTGGCCGGGGGGGCGGCGCGGCGCGCCTGCGTCGCCGGGCGGGCGGCGGCCTACGTCTGCCGGGGCGGCGCCTGCGAGCTCCCGGCGGTGGACGCCGAGGGGCTGCGGCGGCTGCTCGCGTGAGCCGGTATCGCCCTCGCGACAAAGGAGGAGACCGCGTCGGCCGGTGAGGGCCGTCGACCCGGATCGGTGCCGCGGGCCAGCTTCGGCCACGCCCGAAAACGCCCGAGAGGGCGAGCGGAACGTTGACACCCCGAAAACGGGGGGTCTAACCTCGGCACGCTCGCCCCATCCGGAGGTTGCATGCGTCGTCCGCTGGCGCTCCTCGCGATCGCCCTCGCCCTGCCCGCCATCGCCGCCGCCGACCCGCTCGACCTCGACCTCACGCGGCTCGGCGCGCCAGATCCGGCCGTCCGGCTCCGCCTCCCGGCGAGCTGGGGCGGCACCACCGATCCGGCCACCGCCGAGCGGCTCGCGGGCGACTCGCGCCAGCGGTTCGCGCTCCTCGCCTCCCAGCTCGGGCTCGCGCTCGACGGGTTCATCCTCGCCCCGGCCTCCACCACCGGCTACTCGGGCGTGGAGATCTCGGTCGAGACCGGCTACGCGCCGACCCACATCACCGCGGTGGGCGAGCCCGGATCCACCGCCAACGAGTGGGCGGTGCAGGGGGCCACGCCGAGTTCGCTGCTCCTCCCGGCGTTCCACGTGCGCAAGGGGCTGCCGTTCGGGCTCGAGGTGGGCGGCCGGGTCATCTACCTCTCCCAGAGCAGCATGGTCGCCGGGCAGGTCGAGGCCAAGTGGGCCTTCCTCGAGGGCATCTGGTACTGGCCCGAGCTGGCGGTGCGCGCCTCCGCCACGCGCCTGTTCGGCGCCAACGCCCTCTCCCTCACGACGGCCAGCGGCGACTTCCTCGTCTCGAAGCGGTTCCCGCTCGGCGGGGTGCTGGCGCTGCAGCCCTACGGCGCGTTCCGGGCCACGCTCCTGCAGGCCTCGAGCGACCGCATCGTGTTCGGACCGGTGGCGTCCGGCACCGACCCGAGCACCGCGGAGGCGAACCAGGGCGCGAGCTTCCCCACGCTCGCGTTCCACGACCACCTCTTCCTCCGGGCCGCGGCCGGGCTCCGGCTCACCAGCGGCGCCTTCCTCCTCGCCGCCGAGGGCGAGTACCTGCCGGCGCGCACCTTCACCGGTTCGGCCAGCGCGGGCGGCCGCGACTTCACCGTCCCGGCCAGCTTCACCGCGGCCGGGAAGGTCGGCGTCGAGTTCTAGGCGGCGCTCCCGCGCGGGTCCCGTATGGTCCGCTCGCTCGGCAGAGGCTCCCGAAGGTCCCCTGGCGTACCCGGATGAGGCCGGATATGCTACGCGCCATGCACTTGGGCTTCGGCGAGCTTCTCATCGTCTTCATCGTCATCATGCTGGTCTTCGGGGCGAACAAGATCCCGCAGCTCGGCGACGCGCTCGGCCAGGGCATCCGCAACTTCAAGAAGGCGCAGCGCGACGACGAGATCGACGTGACGCCGCAGAAGTCGGCGCCGGCGCAGCTCAACCAGAACGCCCAGTCCAACGCCCCGCAGCAGTCGGCCGCCGAGGCCAAGAAGGCCTAGGCCAGGCCCGCGCCCGCTCTCGCCGCGGCCCCTCTCGCGAGGGGCCGCTTCGTTTCTGGAGCCGCCGAGCGGCGGCGGCTCACCGCGCCGGCTCGGCCCGCACCCGCAGCGCGAGCCGGCGATCCGCCGGCACCTCGGCCAGGGGCACCAGGAACGGCAGCCACTCCCCGGGCTGGGCGCGCGAAGCGGCGCGC
>JAJXVM010000257.1 GCA_021782135.1 Myxococcales bacterium
TTGAGCGCGGCGAACTCGGCGGCCGCGGCGCCGCCGGGGCTGGAGGCCGCGGTGGTGGCCGCGGCGGCCAGGACGACCGCCGGCGCCGCGGCCGGGGCGGGTGCGGCGGGACCGTCCTTGGACGCGGCGCCGGTCGGCGGCACGAGCGGGGAGTCCGGGGAGCGCCGGCAGCCGAGGCCGAGGCCGGGAGCGGCGAGCACGACGAGCAGGAGCGCGACGTGACGGGAGTTCATGACCCGCCATGGTAGCAAGCGTCACAGGAATTTTCGCTGCCCTCCGCCTCCCGGTCACCGCGACCTGTGACTAGCTTTCCCTGCGGTCGGCTCGGAGAGCGGGAGGAGCGGGTGAGAGCGCTGGCGCACGTGTCGGACCTCCACCTCGGGCGCGATCCGGCCACCGACGACGCGGCGCGGCGCCTGTGCGCCGCCCTCCTCGAAGCGGAGGTCGATCAGGTCCTGCTCACCGGGGACGTGACGCATCGCGGTCGCGCGGCGGAGCTGCGGCGATTCCAGGAGATCTTCGCGCCGCTGCTCCTCGCCGGTCGGCTGCTGGTCGTCCCGGGCAACCACGACCGGATGGGAGACGACGTGCACCGGGTCTGGATGGGCGGCGCGCGGGTGACGGCGAGCCGGCTGCCCGGGCTGCACGTGGTGCGCGTCGACTCGACCGCGCCGCACAACCGGAGCCTGATCCGGGGCCACGGGCTGCTGACGCCGGCGGACCTCGAGGCGGTACGCCGCGCGCTCGACGAGGCGCCGCCGCGCGCGCTGGTGGCCCTGATGCTGCACCACCACCCGATGCCGCTCCCCGAGGAGGACCTCGCCGAGCGGCTCGCCTCCTTCTTCGGCTGGCCCTTCGCCGCCGAGCTGCCGCTCGGGCCGGCCCTGCTGCGGGCCTTGCGCGGCCGCTGCGACCTCGTGCTGCACGGCCACCGGCACGTGACCAGCGCCGCCGTGCTGGGCGAGGGCGCGGCGCGTCCGCTGCGGGTGCTGAACGCGGGGAGCACCACCCTCACGCGCCAGTTCCGCGTCCTCGAGCACGACGCCGGCTGCCTGGCGCGCGAGCAGTGGCTGGCGGTGCCGGGCGAGGCCGCGCCGGCCCTCGCGCCCGCGGCCGCCTGAGATCCGTCCCCGCCGTGTGGGCCCCGCCAGGGCCTTGGCCGGAAGACACCCGGCCGGCAGGCTATCCGCATGGCCGGCGAGCGGCAGTCCTTCGAGTGGAGCCCGCGGTACGCCCTCGGGGACGACCGGCTCGACGGCGAGCACCGCAACTTCTTCCGGCTCCTCGAGGAGCTGCACCGGGCGGTCGAGGCGGGGCGCGGCGAGGAGGTGCTGAAGAAGCTCCACGCCGCCCTGCGCGAGTACGCGCGCGTCCACTTCCGCGACGAGGAGGCCTGGCTGGCCCAGGCCGGCTACCCGGGGCTGCAGCAGCAGATCCGCGAGCACGGGAGCTTCCTGCACCAGCTCAAGGACCTGCCGGTCGCCGGTCCGGGCGCGCCGGCGGCGCTGGCCTTCATGCGCCAGTGGCTGGTGGAGCACATCCTCGGCACCGACCAGCAGTTCGTGGCCTGGCGGGTGCGGCGCGGCGACTGAGCGCGCCGGCGCCCGGGCCCTACACCGGCCGCCCGAGCGCGCCGGCGATCACCCGCACCTGCGCCATGAGCGCGCCGAACTCGGCCGGCGTGAGCGACTGCTGGCCGTCGGAGAGCGCCTTCTCGGGGCGGGGGTGGACCTCCACGATGAGCGCGTCGGCGCCGGCCGCCACGCCGGCCCGGGCCATGGCGGGCACGTGCGCCCGCAGCCCGATCCCGTGCGAGGGATCGACCACCACCGGGAGGTGCGTGAGCTGCTTCAGCACCGGCACCGCGTTGAGGTCGAGGGTGTTGCGGGTCATGGTCTCGAAGGTGCGGATGCCGCGCTCGCAGAGCGCCACCCGGTAGTTGCCTCCGGCCAGCAGGTACTCGGCCGCCATCAGCCACTCCTTGAGGGTGGAGGACGGCCCGCGCTTGAGCAGCACCGCCTTGCCGGTGGCCGCCACCTTCCGCAAGAGCGAGAAGTTCTGCATGTTGCGCGCGCCGATCTGGAGCATGTCGGCGTACTCGGCCACCATCGGCAGGGTCTCCGAGTCCATCACCTCGGTGACCACCTTGAGCCCGGTCGCCTCGCGGGCCTCGGCGAGGAGCTTGAGCCCCTCCTCCGCCAGCCCCTGGAACTCGTACGGGCTGGTGCGCGGCTTGTAGGCGCCCCCGCGCAGGAGCGTCGCGCCGGCGGCCTTCACCGCGCGGGCCGCCTCGAAGAGCTGCTCCCGCGACTCGACCGAGCAGGGGCCGGCCATCACCAGGATGCGCGGGCCGCCCAGCACGACCCCGTCGCCCAGGTCGACGAGGGTGTCCTCCGCCTTCACCTCCCGGGAGACCAGCTTCCAGGGCTGCGAGACCCGGATCGTCTCGGCGATGCCCGGCAGGTCGTCGAAGGCCACCGGGTCGATGGGCCCCTTGTTGCCGGTGATGCCGATGGCGACGCGCTCGGCGCCGGGGATGGGGTGCGGGGTGAACCCGAGGGAGCGGACGCGGTCGGCGACCCGCCCGACGTCGGCCTCGGTGGCGCTGGGCTTCATCACGATGAGCATGGCGGGGCAGTGTAGCGCGCCCCCGCCCCCGCGGCACGCCCGGGAGGCCCCGGTCGAGGATCGGCCCCGCTCACCCGCCTCGGCGCGCGGCTGATCCCTCCCGGTGGCGCCCGCGGCCGGCGCCGTGTAGAAGCGGCGGGTGAACCTGCTTTTGCTCGAGGAGGGCGAGATCGACGCCTCCGGCGAGGCCCGGCTCTCCGGCCGCCGCGCGCGCCACGCGGCGGAGGTGCTGCGCGCCACGGCCGGAGACACGCTCTCCGTGGGCCTCCTCGGCGGCCGCATGGGGAGCGCCCGGGTGCTCTCGTCGGCGCCGGACGCGCTGGCGCTTCGCGCGACCCTCGACCTCGAGCCGCCGCCGCCCTCGCCGGTGGAGCTGCTGCTGGCGCTCCCGCGCCCCAAGATCCTGCGCAAGGTCCTGCAGTCCGCCGCCAGCATGGGGGTGAAGCGGCTCGTCTTGCTCGGCACCTACCGGGTGGAGAAGAGCTACTTCGGCTCGCCGCTGCTCGCGCCCGAGGCCATCCGGGAGGAGCTCCGGCTCGGCCTCGAGCAGGGCAAGGACACGGTGCTCCCGGAGGTCCTGCTCTTCCGGTTCTTCAAGCCGTTCGTGGAGGACCACCTCGACCGGCTCTTCCCCGGCGCGGCGCGGCTCGTGGCCCACCCCTCGGCGGCGGCGCCGCTCGCGCGGCTGCCCCGGCCCGGCGGGCCCCGCGCGCTCCTCGCCATCGGCCCGGAGGGCGGCTTCACCGCCTACGAGGCGGAGACGCTCGCGGCGCGCGGCTTCGTCCCGTTCTCGCTGGGGCCGCGGGTGCTGCGGGTGGACGCCGCCGTGCCCTACGCCGTCGGGCAGGTGGAGCTGTGGTGGCGCGAAGGGGCCGGGGCGTGAGCGAGACCGCCGAGGGTCAGGGGCTCGGCCCGGTGCAGCTCGGGGCGCTGGCGGTCACCGCCGGCGTGAGCGTGGCCAACCTCTACTACCTGCAGCCGCTGCTGGCGCTGGTGGGGCGCGACCTCGGCGCCTCGCTCCGGGAGCTGGGCCTGGTCTCCATGCTCACGCAGCTCGGCTACGCCGCCGGCCTGTTCCTCTTCGTGCCGCTGGGGGACTCGCTCGAGCGCCGCCGGCTCATGCTGGTGCTGCTCGGGGCGGTGACCCTGGCGCTCCTCCTCTGCGGGGCGGCGCGCTCCGTCCCGCTGCTCGGCGGCGCCTCCTTCCTGGTCGGCTGCACCACCGTGGTCCCGCAGATCGCCGTCCCGCTCGCGGCCCACCTGGCCCGCCCCGACGAGCGCGGACGGGTGGTGGGGACGGTCATGGGCGGGCTGCTGATCGGGATCCTGCTCGCCCGGACGGCGAGCGGCGTGCTCGGGGCGCACCTCGGCTGGCGCGCGGTCTACGTCGTCGCGGCGGGGGTGATGGTGCTCCTCGCCCTGGCGCTCCGGTCGGTGCTGCCGCGCAGCCGCCCGGCCGACCCGGTGCGCTACGCCGACCTGCTCGCGTCGCTGCCGGCGCTGGTGCGCGAGGAGCCCATCCTGCGCGAGGCCGCGGCCCTCGGCGCCCTCGGGTTCGGCGCCTTCAGCGCCTTCTGGACCACGCTGGTGTTCCTGCTCGAGTCGCGCTTCCACCTGGGGAGCCAGGCCGCCGGGCTGTTCGGGCTGGTCGGCGTGGCGGGCGCGCTCGGGGCCGCCGCCACCGGGCGCTTCGCCGACCGGGTCTCGCCCCGGCGCATCGCCGCGGTGGGGCTCTCCATCACCCTCGCCGCGTTCGGGGTCTTCGCCGTGCCGGCCTTCGCCCTCCCCGGCCTGGTCGTGGGCGTCCTGCTCCTCGACCTGGGGGTGCAGGTGAACCACGTCGCGAACCTCTCCCGGGTCCACGGGCTGCGCTCCGAGGCGCGCAGCCGGCTCAACATGCTCTACATGGTGACCTACTTCGCGGGCGGCTCCGCCGGCACCGGCCTCGGCGCGCTGGCGTGGGCCCGCTTCGGCTGGAGCGGGGTCTGCGCCGCCGGCGGGGCGCTCTGCCTGTTGGGGCTCGCCGCGCTGCTCCGCCCCGATCCGGCGCGGGCTACCTGAGCCAGAGGCCGCTCCCCTCGAGGGCGGGCTTCCCGAGCCGGCGATCGATCTCGTCGAGCCCCTCGTGGATCGCGAGGAGCCGCCCGTCGATCTCGAGCGCCGGCGGCCCATCCAGGCCGAGCTCGCGCGCCCGGCGCGCGTCCGCCTCGACGGCGCGCGCGGTCGCCGGCGAGCCGGCGCAGCGCAGCAGCCGGTCGGGGTCGAGCCCCACCCGCACCGCCACCACCCGGGGATCGACCGCGCCCTCCTCCTCGCCGCGGTAGAGCGCGTCCTCGAACTCCCAGAACCGGCCC
>JAJXVM010000014.1 GCA_021782135.1 Myxococcales bacterium
CGCCACCAGCGCCGTGACCGCCCCGCCGCCGCTGACCGCCGCGAGGGAGCGGGCGGCGGTGAGCGCCGAGAGGGTGGACCTCCGCAGGAGGCCCCGGGACTGCTCCGCGACCAGGAGTACGTTCGACATGGGTGATCCTCCCTAGACGACCTTGGCCTCGCCGCGGAGGCGCTGGAACAGCTCGGAGACGTCGGCGACCTTGACCCCGCCCGCGCGCGCCGGCGGCTCGAGGAGCCTGCGCACCACCACGCGCGGCGAGAGGTCGGCCCCGAGCGCGCCCGCCTCCACCTCGCGCAGCTCCTTCTTCTTCGCCTTCATGATCCCCGGCAGCGAGGCGAAGCGCGGCCGGTTGAGCCGCAGGTCCACCGTGACCACCGCCGGGAGCTCCAGCTCCAGCGTCTCGAGCCCGCCGTCGATCTCCCGCGCCACCCGGAGGCGGGCGCCGTCCGCGGACAGCGCCAGCCCCGGCTCCCGGGCCTGCTCCGCCGGGCTCTCGAGCCCCTCCTTCTTCGAGGCGAAGGTCGCCTGCGGCCAGCCGAGCCGGCCGGCGAGGAGCTGGCCGGTCTGGTTCTGGTCGTCGTCCACCGCCTGCTTCCCCAGGAGCACCAGGTCCGGCCGCTCCTGCGCGACCAGGCGCTCGAGCAGCGCCGCCGCGCCGGAGGGATCGAGCGCGCCCGCGTGCCGCGCCAGCACCGCGCGGTCGGCGCCCATGGCGAGGGCGGCGCGCAGCTCCGCCGCGGCGGCCGGGCCGCCGAGCGAGACCACCACCACCTCCCCGCCGTGCCGCTCCTTCAGGCGGATCGCCTCCTCGACCGCGATCTCGTCGAAGGGGTTCATCTTGTAGTTCACCCCGTCGGTCACGATCCCCTGGCCGTCCGGGCGCACCCGGATCCTCGACTCGGGGTCCTCCACCCGCTTCACGGTCACCAGCAGCTTCACGGCCGCACCTCCAGGCCCGGCCGCATGTCGCCGAGCGCTCGATACCGGTTGTGGAACGCGAACGCCTCGTCGAGCAGGTGCGGCGAGTGCCGCCCCTCGTCGGCGTCCCAGGCCCGCCGGCAGTAGTCGCGCAGCAGCGGGCGGTAGTCCGGGTGCGCGCAGCGCTCGATGATCTCGCGCGCCTTCTGCTTCGGGCTCCTGCAGCGGAGGTCGGCGAGCCCGTACTCGGTCACCACTGCGGTGACGTCGTGCTCGGTCGAGTCCACGTGGCTCGCGAAGGGGACGATCGCCGAGATGCGGCCGCCCTTGGCGGTGGAGGGCGACATGAAGATCGAGCAGGCGGAGTTGCGCGCGAAGTCGCCCGATCCGCCGATGCCGTTCTCGATCCCCTTCCCCACGATGTGCGTCGAGTTCACGTGGCCGTAGATGTCGGCCTCGACGAACCCGTTCATGGCGATGCAGCCGAGCCGCCGGATCACTTCCGGGCTGTTCGAGATCTCCTGCGGCCGCAGCACGATCCGGTCCCGGTAGCGGTCGAGGTCGCGGCGGTACCGCGCCTGCCGCTCCGGCGAGAGCGCCACCGCCGAGGCCGAGGCGAAGCGGAGCTTCCCGGAGTCGAGCATGTCGATCATGCCGTCCTGGATGAGCTCGGTGTAGGCGGTCATCTGCTCGAACGGCCCCTCGTTCAAACCCGCCAGCACGGCGTTGGGGATGTTGCCGACGCCCGACTGGATGGGGGTGAGCGAGGGCGGGAGCCGCCCGTGGCGCACCTCGCCCTCGAGGAAGTCGAGGATGTGCCCGGCGATGCGGCGGTGCACCTCCTCCGGCGCCTTGAAGGCCCCGCTGCGGTCCGCCGCGTTCGTGAGCACGACCGCCGCCACCCGGGCCGGGTCGAGCTTCACGTAGGGCGAGCCGCAGCGGGTGTCGGCGGCGTAGATGGGGATCTCGCGCCGCTCGCCGTGCCGGCCGGTGACGCCGAACACGTCGTGCATCCCCTCGTAGCGCTCGTCGACGCCCTCGTTGACCTCGAGGATCACCCGCTCGGCGACCTCGAGGTAGACGTTGCTCGCGCCCACGGCCGGCCCGAGCACCAGCGAGCCGTCCTCGCGGACCTTCGCCACCTCCACCACGGCGAAGTCCACCTTCCCGTAGTAGCCGTAGCGGATCAGCGGGCCGACGTGGGAGAGGTGCATGTCCTGGTACTCAATCAGCCCGGCGTTGATCCGGGCCCGCATGGCCGGGTCGCCCTGGTAGGGGAAGCGGAAGTCCACCGCCCCCTCGAGGCCGAGGGCCCCGTCCACCTCCGGGCCGGTGGAGGCGCCGGTGAGGAGCCGCACCCCGAACCGCTCCCCGCGCGCGCACGCCTCCTGCGCCCGGCGCGCCAGCGCCTGCGGCACCGCCTTCGGGGCGCCCGCCGCCGTGAACCCGCTCGTGCCGAGGGTGGCGCCCGCGGGGACGAGCGCGGCGGCCTCCTCGGCGGACACGATCCTGGCCTGCAGCGACCGGTTCTGCACGCGACTCGACATGACGCCTCCTCGCCTGGGGACGGTTCCGTGGATGGGGGGAGCGGCCGGCGGCGGCCGCCCGGCTCAGCCCTTGAGCACCGAGGCCGCGATCACCACCCGCTGGATCTCGCTCGTGCCCTCGTAGATCTCGGTGATGCGGCTGTCGCGCCAGTGGCGCTCGACGTCGAAGTCCGTGGTGTAGCCGTAGCCGCCGTGGACCTGGAGCGCGGTCGAGGTGACCCGCTCCGCCATCTCCGAGGCGAAGAGCTTGGCCATGGCGCTCTCGGCGGTGTGGCGCTGGCCGCGGTCCTTCAGGGCCGCGGCGCGCAGCACCAGCAGGCGCGCGGCGTCGAGCCCGGTCGCCATGTCGGCGATCATGAACTGGATGGCCTGGAGCTTCGCGATCTCCTGGCCGAAGGCGCGCCGCTCCTTCGCGTAGGCGCGCGCCTCCTCGAAGGCCGCCTGGCCGATCCCGAGCGCCTGGGCCGCGATGCCGATGCGGCCGCCGTCGAGCGTGCCCATGGCGATCTTGAAGCCGTCGCCCTCCTCGCCCAGCCGGAAGCGGCGCGGCACGACGCACTCCTCGAAGAACAGGCTGCAGGTGCCCGAGGCCCGGATCCCGACCTTCTCGTCGGGCTTGCCGCGGGTGAGCCCGCGGGTCTCGGTCGGCACCAGGAAGGCGCTGATCCCCTTGTGCCCCTTCGCCCGGTCGGTCATCGCGAAGAGGAGCACCGCGTCCGCCTGCGGCCCGTTGGTGATGAAGTTCTTCGCGCCGTCGATGACGTACTCGTCGCCCCGCGCCCGGGCGGTGGTGCGCATCTCGCTCGCGTCGGAGCCGCTCATCGGCTCGGTGAGCGCGAAGCAGCCGAGCCGCTCGCCCCGCGCGAACGGCGCCAGGAACCGGGCCTTCTGCTCGTCGGTGCCGTACTTGAGCAGCGGGTCGCAGTAGAGCGAGTTGTTGACGCTCATGGTCACGCCGGTGCTGGCGCAGCCGCGCGAGATCTCCTCCATCGCCAGGGCGTAGGAGACGCTGTCCATCCCCGCCCCGCCCCACTCGGCCGGCACCGCCACCCCGAGCAGCCCCAGCTCCCCGAGCTTGCGGACCGCGTCGGCGGGGTACTCGTGCCGCGCGTCCCAGCGGCGCGCGTTCGGCCGCAGCTCCCGATCCGCGAAGTCGCGGCAGAGGTCCCTCACCTGGCGCTGCTCGTCCGTGAGCTCGAAGTTCATGCCTCTCCTCGGTGTGAAGCCCGGCCGTCCGGCCGCCCGGGCTGGCGTGGGCGAGGAGAGAGCAACGCCCGTGCCGCCGCCGCGGCGGGCGCGCCGCGCCGGCGCAACCCGCCGGAACCAGGGCGAACGGGCCGGTTCCAGCCCGGGCGCGCGCGGCGCGAGGTGTTTCGCTCACGCAACAGCGACGCCCGCCCGTCGAACGGCTCCCGGGCGGGGCGAGGCGCCGGAAAGGCCCTCCTCGCGGCCCTCAGCTCCGTGGGTTGAGCTTCCGCCAGAGCGTGGAGCGCGAGATCCGCAGCCGCCGCGCGGCCTCGGTCTGGTTGCCGCCGCAGTCGTCGAGCACGCGGCGGATCACCGCCTGCTCCTCGCAGTCGCGCGCGCTGCGCAGGTCGGCCGCGCCCGCCGGCGCCGCGGGCGGCGCCGCGTCCTCGAACAGCTCGGGCACGAAGGCGCGCAGGTGGCGCTCGCCGACGCCGTCCGCGCCCCGCTTGGCGTAGAGCACGGCGAGCCGCTCGAGCACGTTCTCCAGCTCGCGGACGTTCCCGGGCCAGGCGTACCCCCGCAGCCGGGGCGCGAGCGCCTCCAGCGCGCGCGGGTGCGCCCGCTCCGCGCCGTACCGCGCCAGCGCCCGGCGCAGCAGCACCTCGGCGATGGCCGGGACGTCCTCGGGCCGGTCGCGCAGGGCCGGGAGGTGGACGTGGAGGACCTTGAGCCGGTAGAGCAGGTCCTCGCGGAAGCCGCCCTCCCGCACCGCCGCGCGCAGGTCGCGGTTGGTCGCCGCGATCACCCGCACGTCGATGGGGACCGGGTCGTTGCTGCCCAGCCGGAGCACCTGCCGCTCCTGCAGCACGCGCAGCAGCCGGCTCTGCAGCGGGTAGGCGATCTCCCCCACCTCGTCGAGGAAGATGGTCCCGGTGTGCGCCGCCTCGAACAGGCCGGCGCGCCCGCCGCGCCGCGCCCCGGTGAACGCGCCCTCCTCGTAGCCGAACAGCTCCGCCTCGAGCAGCGTGTCCGGGAAGGCCGGGCAGTTGATGGCGACGAAGGGGTGGTCGCGGCGCCGGCTGGCGTTGTGGATGCCCTGGGCGAGCAGCTCCTTGCCGGTGCCGCTCTCGCCGGTGAGGAGCACCGTGGCGTCGGTCCCGGCGAAGTCCTCGGCGAGCTCCTTCACGTCGCGGAGCGCCGGCGAGGTCCCCACCATCCCGGTGAGCCGGTGGCGGGCCACGAACCGGCGCGGGCGGTGCTCCGAGCGGAGGCTCCGGTCCACCCGCTGGATGGCCCCCGGGTCCTGGCAGGTGACCACCGCGCCCACCTGCACGCCGTGCTCGCGCAGCGGGAGCCGGTTCACGACCAGGGTCCGGGTGCCGACCCGGTGCACCGTCCCGAGCTCCTCGGCGCCGCCGGCCAGCACGCGCGCGACGCCCAGGTCCGGGGCCACCTCGGCGAGCTGCTTCCCGGCCAGCTCGGCCGGGGAGGCCCCCAGCCACTGCTCCACGGCCCGGTTCGCCGACTGGATGCGCCCCTCCAGGTCCACCGCGATCACGCCCTCGGCGAGGTGGTCGAGCACCGCGGCGACGCGCTCCTGCCGGGCGCGCTGCGCCCGCGTGAGCCGCACGACCTCGATGGCGCGGTCGAGCGCCTCGCAGGCCGAGCTCCGCGAGTGCAGCAGCACCGCCCGGAGCCCCTGCAGCTGCGCCAGCTCGCAGACCGGCCCGGGGGCGATCACCACCTCGAGCCCCTTCGCGGCCAGCTCGGCGAGCGTGTTCTCCGCCTCCTCCAGGGTCACGTAGGCCCGCTGCTCCACCTCGAGCCCGAGCACGCCCGTGAACGCGTCCAGCCCCTCGAGCGGCGTCCGGAAGTTGAGGAAGGCGATCCGCCGCGAGAAGCGCCGGGCGTCGGCGAAGGCGTGGAGGATGTCGCTGGCGGTCGGCGTCACCAGCACCACCGGGATCTCGAGGTGCTCGTGCAGGTAGGCCCCGTGCGCGCCCGCGCCCACGATGGCGTCCACCCGCTCGCCGGAGCGCATCAGCTCGTGGACCGCCTGGACCGCGTCCTCGAAGGACTTGTCGAACACCCGGACGTCGGCGGCCTCGGCGTAGAGCGGGGCGACGCTCTCGAAGACGTGCCTCAGCCGGCTCACGCTGAAGGCCCAGATGGTCGGCTTTCGTCCGCTGTCTGACATCGGGCGCTCCGTCGCGGCTCGGGAGGGGCGCCCAGCATAGCGGTTCCACGCGAGGTGGAGGGTCCCGTCGGCCGCCGCTCCTCACCGGGCGCCCCGGCGGGAGACCCCGCTCCACCGCCTGCCGGCCGAGCCCCTGTCCCTGTTGCGTCGCCTTGCTTCTCGACGGCGCCCGCCGTTCCTAGCTTCGCTCAGGGGAACACGGGGGCCGAGATGGCGGCGATGCTGGTGATCCTGGGCGCGGTGGCGGCGATAGGCCTGGTCGAGCTGGTCGAGCGGTGGCGCGAGCCGAAGCGGAGCCGCCGGCCGCAGCTCCGGGTGGTCTGGGACGCGGACCGCGACTCCGATCGGGCGGCCTGACTCCCCCCGAAAATCCCGCCGCGCCCGGCCTGGGCCCGGCGTAAAACTCGGCCATGCGCACCCCCAGGAGGAGCCCGTGAGCCGAGCCATCCGCTTCCACCAGACCGGCGGCCCGGAGGTCCTGAGGCTCGAGGAGACCGAGGCCGGCTCGCCCGGGCCGGGCCAGGCGCTGGTGCGTCACACCGCCATCGGGGTGAACTTCATCGACACCTACCACCGCACCGGCCTCTACCCGCTGCCGCTCCCGAGCGGGATGGGGGTCGAGGGGGCCGGCGTCGTGGAGGCGGTCGGGCCGGGCGTGGAGCACGTCCGCGAGGGCGATCGGGTCGCCTACCAGGGCGGACCTCCCGGCAGCTACTCCGAGCGCCGGGTGATGCCCGCCGCGCGGCTGCTGAAGCTCCCCCCCGACGTCGCCGATCAGGACGCCGCCGCGCTCATGCTGAAGGGGCTCACGGTCCACATGCTGGTGCGCCGCGTCCACGCGGTGAAGCCCGGCGAGACGGTGCTCTGGCACGCGGCCGCCGGCGGGGTGGGGCTCATCGCCTGCCAGTGGCTCAAGGCCATCGGCGCGCGGACCATCGGCACCGTCGGCTCGGACGAGAAGGCGAGGCTGGCCCGCGCCTACGGCTGCGACGAGGTCATCGTCTACACCCGCGAGGACTTCAAGACCCGGGTGCGCGAGCTGACCGGCGGCGCCGGGGTGCCCGTGGTCTACGACTCGGTCGGGAAGTCCACGTTCGAGGGCTCGCTCGATTCCCTCGCCCCGCGCGGGATGATGGTGAGCTTCGGGAACGCCTCCGGACCGGTCCCGCCGGTGAGCCCGCTCACGCTCGGCACCAAGGGCTCGCTCTTCCTCACCCGCCCGTCGGTGATGACCTACACCGCCGATCGCGGGGAACTGGAGGAGGCGGCGGCGGAGCTCTTCGCCCTGGTCTCGGCCGGCAAGGTGAAGGCGCAGGTCGGCCAGACCTACGCGCTCGCCCAGGCGGCGGACGCCCACCGCGACCTCGAGGCCCGGCGGACCAGCGGCTCGGTGCTGCTCCTCCCCTGAAAAAGCGTCCTCTTACCGGTGCTCGGGACCGGGAGTAGGATGCGCCGGTGATCGAGCTCTTCGCGAGGACCAGCGGCACCTGGGTGAACGTGGCGACCGTGACCGGGGGCACCGCCCTCGGCGTGCTGGTGGGGGCGCGCCTCCCCGAGCGGATGGGGCGGACCCTCATGCAGGTGCTCGGGCTGGTCACCTTCTACGTCGGCCTCTCGATGGCCGGGAGCCTGCGCCAGATCGAGAGCGCGCGCCTGCCCGGGGTGATGGTGGCGCTGGTGGGGCTCGCGCTCGGCGGCGTGCTCGGGGAGGCGATCGGCGTCGAGGAGCGGCTCGCGGTGCTCGGGGAGACCCTGAAGCAGCGCTTCCGCGGCTCCGGGCGCTTCACCGAGGGGTTCGTCACCGCCAGCCTGCTCTTCTGCGTCGGGCCGATGGCCATCGTCGGCTCGCTCCAGAACGGTCTCTCGCACAAGAACGCCATCCTGGTGCTCAAGGCCGCGCTCGACGGCATCGCCTCGGTGGCGCTCTCCGGGGTCTACGGCGTCGGCGTCGGCTTCTCGGCCTTCACCGTCCTGGCCCTGCAGGGCGGCCTCAGCCTCGCCGCCGGCGGGCTCGCGTCCTCGCTGCCGGATCCGGCCAGCGCCCCGAGCGTGCTCGTCATCACCGGCACCGGGGGGCTGATGGTGGTCGCGATCGGGGTGAACCTCCTGCTCGCCGGGCTCGGGATCGAGGACCGGCGGGTGCGCGTGGGCGCGCTGCTGCCCGCGCTCGGGATCGCGCCCTTGCTGCACGCCCTGGTCGGTTGATCAGGCGGGCTGCGCCAGCGCGCCCGGCCCGTTCGCCACCGGGAGCAGGCTCCTGCCGATCCCGGCGCGCTGGAGCCCCGGCCGCACCCGGATCCGCTCCAAGCCGAACGAGGAGAGCAACCTCGCCTCCTCGGCGGTGACGCCCTGCACGCGCACCCGGCGGGCGCGCGGCGGCGCGATGCCCGCGGCGAGCACCGCGGCGCCGAACTCGAGGAACTCCTCGACCGCCCCCAGATCGATGATGAAGGCGTCGCAGGGGCTCGCCTCGATGGCGTTGCGCACGGACCAGGCGGACGAGCCGTCGAGCGGCCCGTGAAGCTTGAGCAGGGTCACCGGTCCGCGCCGGAGCATCTCGAGGCTCGCGTCCACCACTTCCTCCGCGACAAGAACCTAGGTCGCCGCCGCCCTTGCCGTAAGGGCGAAATGCAAAATCCGAACGAGGACACCCGAGGTGTCGCGCGCAGGCGTGAGCCGGTGCGCCGACCGCTCGCGCGCACGCCCGGGAAGCTTGCGTTCGCCCCGCCCTTCTGCTGTTCTGGGGCGGAGATCTCCTGCCGGGAGCGGCGAGCGATGAGCGACCACTTCACCAAGGAACTGGAGGTCGGGTTCGAGAAGGTCGACCTGGAGCACCGGGCGCTCCTGAAGGCCGTCGGCGAGGCCGTGGAGGCGCTCCGGGGTGGCCGGCGCGAGGAGATCCACGAGGCGATGGCCAAGCTCGGCGACTACCTCGTCTGGCACTTCTCCAGCGAGGAGCGGATCATGGAGGAGACGGTCTACCCGGAGCGCGCCCGGCACAAGGCGGCCCACGACCTCTTCATGCAGGACTTCCTGCAACTCTGCGAGGCGGAGAAGGCCGGGGAGGACCTGGGGAGCTTCTCGGAGGCGCTCGGCCAGCGCATCCCGGAGTGGATCAAGTTCCACATCCAGGTGAACGACGCGCCGCTCGGGCGCTACCTGGCGGCGCGCGATCGCAAGCCCGAGGGCTCGCGGCCGAGCGCCAAGGACAAACCGTACCCATCCTAGCGAACGAGGCCAGCGGAGGTCCCCGACCGCGCGACTCCGGCAGGGATCCCCCCCGGGGCCGGGTTGTGTTATGAGGGCACGCCGCATCCAGGCGGAGCCTCGCCCGGCCGTCTGGATGGTCGCAATGGCGGCGGAGCACATGGAGAAAGTCACTTGAACCAGCGCATCCTCGTCACCGGCGCGGCCGGCTTCATCGGCAGCCACGTGAGCGCCATGCTCCTCGCCCGCGGCGACGAGGTGGTCGGCCTCGACAACTTCGACCCCTACTACGCGCCGGCCAGCAAGCGGGCCAACGCGCAGGAGGTCGCCTCCGGCCCCAACGGCCGCGCCTTCCGCCTGGTCGAGGGGGACATCCGCGACCGGGCCCTGGTGGAGAAGCTCTTCGCCGAGGGCATCGACGCCGTGGTCCACCTCGCCGCCCTGGTGGGCGTGCGCGCCTCGCTCGAGATCCCGCACGACTACCTCGACGTGAACCTGACCGGCACCCTCAACCTGCTCGAGGCGGCGCGGCGCCGGCCGGTGCGCAACTTCGTCCTCGCCTCGACGTCGTCGGCCTACGGCAACACCGCCATCCAGCCGTTCATCGAGACCGACCCGGCCGACCGGCCGCTCGCGCCCTACGCCGCCAGCAAGCGGGCCGCGGAGATGCTGGCCCACAGCTACCACCACCTGTACGGGCAGGACGTGACGGTGCTGCGGTTCTTCACCGTCTACGGGCCGCGCAACCGCCCGGACATGATGGCCTACAAGGTCCTCGACAGCATCTTCACCGGCAAGCAGATCCCGCTCTACGGCGCCGGGGACATGTTCCGCGACTGGACCTACGTCGAGGACATCGCCCGCGGCGTCCTCCAGGCGGTGGATCGTCCGCTGGGCTACGAGATCATGAACCTGGGCCGGGGCCAGCCGGTGCGGCTGCTCGACTTCATCCGCTGCATGGAGGAGTTCGCCGGCCGCAAGGCGCACCTCGTCCCCCAGCCCAAGGTGGACTCGGACGCCCTCGCCACCTCCGCCGACATCGAGAAGGCGCGCCGGCTCCTCGGCTACTCGCCCGAGGTCTCGGTGCGGGAAGGCGTCGGCCGCCTCTGGCGCTGGTACGCCCGCGCCCTGTCGGTGGACGAGAAGCCGGCCGCCCCGGCCCGCCCGCGCCCGAAGCTGGGGATCGTGGATGGGCAGCGGTAGCGGCACCGCGCCGGTCGAGCTCACCGGGCGCACCACCCCCTTCCTCGGCTGGCAGAAGCTCCTCCTCGCCGCGCTGGCGCTCCTCGGGGTCTGGCTGCGGGTGCGCCACCTCGGGGCCGAGGGCTTCGCCGACGACGAGATCCACAAGTGGCTCGCGGCCCTGCGCTACCTGCGCGGGGACTTCGGCGGCGACGACGTCGAGCACCCGATGCTCATGAAGTGGCTCATCGCCGGGGCCGCCGCCCTCCTGCCGCGCGGCGCCTCGCCCGAGGCCCTCACGCGGCTCCCGAACGCCCTCGCCTCCGGGGGGACCGTGGTGGCGGTGGCGCTGCTCGGCCGGCGCTTCTTCGGGCGCGCCGCCGGCCTGCTCGGGGCCGCGCTCTGCGCCTTCTCCACCACCTTCATCGGCTACCAGCGCATCGCCAAGGAGGACACGCTCCTCGGGCTGTTCCTGGCCCTCATGCTCTGGTGCTTCGGGGAGGCCCACGCCGCCGCGCAGGACGGCCGGGGCGCCGACCAGCGCCGCTGGGAGGCCTGGTCGGCCGCCGCGCTCGGCGGCATGTTCGCCTCCAAGTACTTCATCTTCTTCGGCCCCATCCCGCTCTTCGCCTACTGGGCGCTGCGCGCCCGCGGCACCGCCTGGCGCGTCCCCTTCTCGCGCTGGGTGGTGCTGGCCGGCATCGCCCTCGTCGTCTTCTCGGCGGTGAACTGGGCCCCCTTCCTCCCGAGCACCTGGGAGTACATCGGCCAGTACCTCGCCGGCGACAAGCTGGGCGACCGGGCCACCAGCGAGACGCTGCTCTTCCGCGGCCACCTCTACGGCAACCTGGCGTTCAACTTCCGCGGCGGCGTCCCGCCCTGGTTCCACCTCGCCTTCGCCTGGGTGAAGCTCGCCCCGCCCACCGCCGTGCTGGCCTTCAGCGGCATCGCCCTCGCGCTCTGGCGGCGCCGCCCGGCGCACCTGGTCTTCCTCTGCTGGATCGGCACCTTCGTCCTCTCCTTCACCGTCTCGTCCGCCATGTACGGGCGCTTCTTCGTGTCGGTGCTGCCGGCCTTCGCCCTCCTCGCCGCCCACGCGGCGCGCGAGCTCTCCCGCCGCGTCCCCTGGCGCCAGGCCTTCCCCGCCCTGGCGGTCCTCATGGCCGCCACCGAGGCCCGGGCGGCGGTGACCCACGCCCCGCACTACCGGCTCTACGTGAACGCCTTCGGCGGCGGCGACGCGGCGCTCGGCTGGTGGTTCCCCCACTGCGACTACTTCGACGCCGGGCTGCGCGAGGCGGTGCGCGGGGTGGCGGCGCGGGCCGAGCCGGGCGCGGAGATCGCGAGCGAGACCGAGTGGCCGGTGCGCTTCTACGCCGAGCAGGCCGGGCGCAAGGACCTCACCTACGGCCTCATCACCCGCCGCGGCGGCTGCCGGCAGGGGCGGGTCTGCTACGTCGTCACCGCGGTGGGCCGGCTCTACGCGCACAACCGCGAGGCGCTCGAGCGGCTGGCGGCGCGCGCGCCCTTCGAGACGGTGACCATCCGCGGCGTGCCGGTGGTGAAGGTCTACCGGCTCGAGCCCGGCGAGCCGCTCTTCCCGCCCCCCACGGCGGCCGCCGCGGCGTCGCGCTAGGAGCCACGCCCATGCGCCCGCGCAGCCACGCCCAGGGATCCCCGGCGGAGGAGCCCGCGGCGGACGGGGCCGGACCGCGGTTCGACTACGGCTCGATCCCGCTGGGCCACTACGACCGGGTGCTGCGCGAGGGCAACGGCATCCGGCGGCTCTGGCACCTCTCCAAGTTCGAGCGGGTCCTCGACTACCTCCCGCGCCGCGCCGGCCAGTCGCTGCTCGACGTCGGCTGCTTCGCCGGCAGCTTCCTCTCGATGGCGGAGCCGGAGCGCTTCTCGCGCCAGCTCGGGGTGGACATCCTCCCGGCGCAGATCGACTACGCCAACGCCCACCACGGCACGCCGGCGCGCCGCTTCCGGTACGTGCCGTCGGTGGCCGACCTGGGCGAGATCGACGAGCGCTTCGACTGCGTCACCGTCATCGAGGTGATCGAGCACCTCACGCCCGGGGAGATCCGCGCCCTGCTCGGCCACGCGGCCCGCCTCCTCGTGCCCGGCGGCCGGCTGGTCCTCACCACCCCGAACTACGCCAGCACCTGGCCCATCCTGGAGCGGATCCTGAACCGGGTGGGCGACGTGAACTACGAGGAGCAGCACATCACCCGCTTCACCTACTTCGATCTGGAGCGGAAGCTCACCGCCATCCACCCGGCGCTCCCGGCCGACTTCCGGCTCGACCTCAAGACGACCACCCACCTCGTCACGCCGTTCCTGGCCGGGCTCTCCTTCCCGCTCGCGCACCGGCTCTCGCGGCTGGTGCCCCACGGCCTGTGGAAGTTCCCGTTCGGGAACCTCATCCTGTCGGGGTTCGCGCGGCGGTGAGCCGCGGCCGCGCCGGGGGCCCGGGTCGGGCCCGCCGGGCCCCGCTCACGCCGCCATGCCGGCCCCGGGCTCGCCCTCGGCGTCCAGCGCCCGGGGCCGGAGCAGCCGCCAGAGCCGGTGCGCCGCCCAGAGGTCCCCGGCCACGGTCGTCACCGGGTCGAGCGGCGCCGCCCACTGCACCACCGTCACCACCGAGAACAGGGCGAGGAACCGCCGCCAGTCCGGGTCCGGCTCGACGAGCAGGAAGGGCAGCGCCCAGGTCACGTACCAGGGCTGGAACCAGGGCGTGGTGAGGTAGAGGACGAGGAGGAACAGCAGGTAGCCGCGGGCGAGCTGCGAGAGGGTGCGGCTGCGCCAGGCGGTCCACGCCAGGACGGTCAGGCAGGCCGCGCAGGAGGCGATCGAGAGCGCGCGGCACCACGCCAGGGAGGCGCCGGGGTGGCCGAGCGCCTCGAGCGCGAGGCAGCCCAGGTCGACGAGCGAGTGCGCGTGGCGCGGCTCCGCGCCGCCGACGGTGAGGAAGATCCCTCGCAGTGCGCCATTGAGATCCGAAGCGTAGCAGGCCCCCAGGAGGACGAGCGAGGCGGCGGACGGCGAGAGCGCCCGCCGGAACGAGCGGCGGAACTCGAGGAGCAGGTACAGTCCGAGCAGCGGCAGGACCGTGAGCTTCACCGCGGCCCCGAGCGCCAGGGCAGCTGCGGCCAAGTGCCTCCGCTCCCGGGCGGCTGCGACCAGGAACACCGTGACCGCCAAAAACGGCAGCGCGTCGTTGTGGCCCTGGCCCGGCAGTTCCCAGGCCAGCAGCGGCCCCAGCGCCAGCACCGCCAGGATCTCCCTGCCCTCGCGCGGGCGCGCGGCGCGCAGGTGGCGCGCGGCGACGGCCAGGGCGGCGAGGACGGCCGCCAGCATGGCCGCCTTGAACGCCCAGAGCCCGCCCCAGAGCGGCGCCCCGAGGCGCGCCCCCGCGGCCGCCGCCCCGCGCGCCACGAGGTGCAGGAGCGGCCCGTAGGGGCTGGGGAAGGCGTGGATCCACTGCGCGGGGACGAGCAGCGGAGAGCTGCCGAGGACGGCGGGGGGCGCCAGGTAGGGGCTGACGCCGGCGCGCAGCATCTCCCCGTAGCAGAGGTACTGGAAGACGTCGCTCGAGGTGAGCGGCAGGGAGAGGAAGGCGACCCCCTGCGCCGCCAGGCCCGCTCCGAGCAGCGCGCCCCAGGAGATCCGGCCGGCGCGGGGAGCCAGCCGGAGCGCGCAGACGCCGGCGAGGAGCAGCCCGAGGCCGCTCGCGGCGCTGGCGAGCACGAAGGCGAGGGTGTGGGTGTCGATCCGGAGCGTGCGCTCGAGAGCGAAGCGCAGCCAGGTCCCGGCCGCGCCGAGGGCCAGCCCGGCGACGCAGCCCCACGCGAGCCGAAGCTCGGGCGGACGGGACCCGGGCGCGCTCACGGCCCGCCCCCCCAGCGCCGCTGCCAGAGCAGGAACATGGCGGCCGTCCAGAGCGGCTTGCGCAGGTCGGCGGCGCCCGACAGGTGGCGCTCGAGGAGCGCGCGCGCCGGCGCGGGCTCGAAGACGCCGGACGTCCGGAGCGATCCCTCCGAGAAGAGGTCCTCGAAGAGCGGGCGCAGCGGGCCGCGGATCCAGGCCGCCACCGGGATGCCGAAGCCCTTCTTCGGCCGGGAGAGGATCTCCTCGGGCACGATCCCGCGCAGCCCGTGCTTCAGGACCACCTTGGTGCTCTTCCAGCCGAGCTTGGTCGAGGCCGGCAGGCGGGCGGCGTACTCCACCACCTCGGTGTCGAGGAAGGGGGCGCGGGCCTCCAGCGAGGCGGCCATCGAGGCCCGGTCGGCCTTCACCAGGATGTCGCCCTCGAGGTAGTGGGCGAGGAAGAAGCGCAGGGCCTGATCCACCGAGCCCGGCCGCACGCCGCGGGCGGCGTCGCGGGCCGCGCTCTCCCGCACCGGCGCCCAGGTCACCTCCGGCGTGGCGAGCTCCCGCAGCTCGGGGCGGAGCACCGCCGCGAGCTCGGCGGGGGCGAAGGCGCCGATCCAGGCCTGGTGCCGCAGCCAGGGCTCGGCGGAGACGCCGCGCAAAAACTGCTTCAGGCGGAAGTCGAAGCTCATGTTCCGCTCCGACGAGGGCAGCAGGGCGGCGGCGCGGCTGGCCGCCGACAGGAGCGGTGCCGGCAGCCGCGCGGCGAGCGCCGCCGGGCGGTGGGCGAGGAAGGTGTCGTAGCCGGCGAAGAGCTCGTCGCCGCCGTCGCCGGCCAGCGCCACCGTGACGTGCTTGCGGACGAAGCGCGACAGCAGCAGCGTCGGCAGCACGCTCGGGTCGGCGAAGGGCTCGTCGAGCTCCTCCACCGCCGCCGGGAGCAGGTCGAGGGAGGCGGTGGCGGAGAGCCGCTCCTCGTGGTGCTCGGTGCCGAGCCGCTCGGCGGCGAGCCGCGCCCAGCTCGACTCGTCGAAGCTCGCCTCCTCGAAGCCGATGGAGAAGGTGGCGACCGGCTTCGCGTGCCTCGTGGCGAGGGCGGCGATGGCGCTCGAGTCCACCCCCCCGGAGAGGAAGACCCCCACCGGAACGTCGGCCACGAGCCGCCGGGCCACCGCGCCGTCGAGCCGCTCCACCAGCCCCCGGGCGGCCTCGTCGAGCGAGTCCGGCCCCTCGCCCTCCAGGGGCAGCTCCCAGTAGCGCCGCAGCCGGAAGCCCCGGCCGTCGAGCACCGCCAGGTGCGCCGCCGGGAGCTTGAAGATCGAGCGCCAGACGCTGCGCGGCTGGGGCACGTACTCGGCCGAGAGGTACTGCACGACGGCGGAGGGATCGAGCTCGCGCGGCACGCCGCCATGGGCCAGGAGGGCCTTCGGCTCGGAGGCGAAGAGCAGGCCGTCGGCCTCGAACGGCCCCGCGCCGGCCGGCGGGGTGCGGGCGAAGCCGCCGCCGCGCGCCAGCGCGTAGTAGAGCGGCTTCTTGCCCATCCGGTCGCGCGCCAGCACCAGCTTGCGGGCGCGGGCGTCCCAGAGGGCGACGGCGAACATGCCGTCGATCCGCTCGACGAAGGCCTCTCCCCACTCGAGATAGGCCCGGAGCACCACCTCGGTGTCGCTGCGGGTGCGGAAGGCGTGGCCGAGCCCGCGCAGCTCGGCGCGCAGGGCCTCGTGCCGGTAGGCCTGGCCGTTGAACACCAGGGTGCAGCCGTCCGCGCCCATCGGCTGGCCGCCGCCCGCGAGGTCGAGGATCGAGAGCCGCCGGTGGGCCAGCGCCGCCGGCCCCTCGAGGAAGAACCCCTCGGCGTCCGGGCCGCGGTGGGCCAGCGCCGGCCCCATGCGCCGGACGGCCTCGTGGTCGGGGAGACGGTCGAGCCGGACCTCGCCGGCGATGCCGCACACGCGCCTACCCTACCCGCTCCCTCGCGGAGCCGCCTTCGCCGGAGAGCTCCTCGGCCACGAGGTACGGGCGCTTCCCCTGCGACTCGTAGTAGGTGCGGACGTTCAGCTCGGCGAGGAGCCCCATGAGCAGGCAGATGAGCCCGGCCAGGGCGAAGGCCACCCCCAGCAGCGGCAGCGGCGTCTCCACCAGGTCCTTCTCGTCGAACAGCTTGAGCCCGAGCGCCCAGAGGAAGGAGAGGACGGAGAGCACCAGCGAGACCAGGCCGGCGCCGCCGAAGAGGTAGATGGGCTTGCTGGTGAAGCTGGCGAGGAACTTCACCACCAGGAGGTCGAGCAGCACCTTGCCGGTCCGGCCGAGGCCGTACTTGCTCTTCCCGGACAGGCGGGCGCGGTGGTTCACCACCTGCTCCGCCACCCGCGCCCCCTGCCAGCTCGCGTAGATGGGGATGAAGCGGTGCATCTCGCCGTAGAGGCGGACCCCCTCGAGCACCTCGCGCCGGTAGGCCTTGAGCGAGCAGCCGTAGTCGTGCAGCTCCACCCCGGAGATGCCGCTGATGAGCCGGTTGGCGATCCGCGACGGGAGCTTTCGGCCGAACTCCTTGTCCATGCGGTGCTTGCGCCAGCCCGAGACCACTTCCACCCGCTCGCCGCCCTCCCCTTCGAGCCGGGCCAGCAGCTTGCCGATGTCGGCGGGATCGTTCTGCAGATCGCCGTCCATGGGGACGATCACGGCCCCCCGCGCCGCCTCGATGCCGGCGCTCATGGCGGCGGTCTGTCCGAAGTTGCGCCGGAACCGGAGCACGCGCAGGCACGGCCGGGCCTCGACCTCGCGCCGCAGCGCGGCGAAGGTGCCGTCGCTGCTCCCGTCGTCCACGCAGACCACCTCGTGGGGCCGGCCGAGCGCCTCCAGCGCCTGGAAGAGCTCGGCGAGCAGCGGGGCGACGTTCTCCTCCTCGTTGTAGAGGGGGATCACCACCGAGATTTCGGGAGCGTGGCTCATCCGGCGCACCTTCTCCGCATCGCGCGCCGCCGTCAAGCGTCCCGCCCCCGTTCGGGGATGTGGGCGAAGAGGATCCGCAGCGCCGGCAGGAGGAGCAGGGCGGTGACGATGGTGGTGAACTCTCCCAGCATGGCGTACCAGCCGAAGGAGCGCAGGGCCCGGTTGATGGAGAAGAGCAGCGAGCCGTAGCCCACGATGGTGGTCCAGGAGCAGAGCGCCACCGCCGGTCCGACCTCGGCCAGCGCCGGCAGGACGCTGCCCCGGGAGAGCATGCGGGCCGCCACGTTGGCCCCGTAGTCCACCGCGATGCCGAAGGTGATCGGGTAGGCGATGAAGTTGAAGAAGTTGATCTTGAGCCCGACCAGCGAGGCCACGCCGCCCATCAGCACCACCCCGACCACCAGCGAGACCAGCACCCGGGCGGCCGAGCGGGCGCGCCGGAAGAAGATCACCACCAGCAGGAAGACGCCCAGGAAGGAGAGGCCGGTGGTGAGCGGTCCCTCCCGCTCGATGTTGGAGAGCAGGTCGGCGAAGATGACCGTCTCGCCGCTGGCGTCGTACTTGCGGTCGCCCACCGGGACGTCGCGGACGCCGGCCACGAAGCGGCGCATGTTGGGCTCGAGCTCGAGCTTCGCGCCCGGGCGGGCGGTGATGACCGCGATCCCGCCGATGCTCCCGTCGCGCTCGCGGAAGCGGTCGAGCAGCGAGGGCGGCGCCTCGGCGTCGGTGACCGGGCGCTGGGCCAGCAGGTCGGCCCGGATGGAGCGCGCGCGCGCCGCCTGCGCCGCCGGCAGCCGCGCGAGGACGCGGTCGGTGAGCCGGCGGCCGACGTCCCGCAGCAGCTCGAGCTTCTGCTCCTGATCGCGGGGCACCACCGAGGAGACCGTGTCGCAGCCCTCGATGACGTCGCTCCAGCGCGGGTCCTTCTGCCGGGTCCGGATGACGTCGCAGTAGGCGTCGGCCACGTGCCGGTCGGGCAGGAGCGCCAGCACCGAGGAGCTCGACCTCCCGAGCGCGCTGTTGGCGAGCCGGTTCTGCTCGCGCAACGTCTCGTGCCCCTTCATCTCGTTGGTGAGGTTGTCGAGGTTGTGCTCCATCTGGTGCGGGAGCCGCGCCAGGAAGAGCGCCGCCGAGGCGACGGTGAGCGCCGCGAAGGTCACCGCGATGACGCGCGGCCGGGCGAAGACCTTCTCGAGCACGCGGACCCGGGCCTGGATCACGTCGCCGCGGGAGCGGGCGCGGAACGGGCGAATCTTCTCGAACACGCTCAGCAGGGCCGGCACGAGCGCGAAGGTCGCCACCCAGCAGAGCAGCATGCCCATGCCGCCGATGATCCCGAAGTGCCGGAACCCGCGGTTCGCCGCCACGATGAGGGTGCCGAAGGAGACGGCGGTGGCGAGCGAGGCGAGCAGGGTGGCCTGGGCGGCCTCGCGCGCCCCATCCTGGCACGCCTCGGCCAGCCCCGCCCCCTGGCGCCGGAGCTGCCCCACCCGCGCCAGGTAGATGAGGCCGTAGTTGATGCCGTTGCCGACGACGATGGCGCCGAGGAAGGCGGTCTGGGTGTTGAGGTAGCCGATGACGAGCCAGGTGATGCCGAAGGTGACCGCCACGCCCGAGAGCACCGCCAGGCCGAGGGCCGCCATGGAGCGCAGGTCGCGGTAGAAGATCACCAGCGACAGGAGGATGATCCCCACGCAGGCGAAGAAGGTGGAGAAGACGTCGCCGATGATCGCCTCGTACTCGGCCACGAAGGTCGGGAAGCTCCCGGCGAACCCGATGCGGAGGCCGTGCGCCGACAGCTCGGCCTGGTGCCGGTCGGCGACGGCGCGCATCTTGTCGAGGAGCACGCGCGTCTGCGCCACGTCCAGGCTGGTGCCCGCGGGGCGGACCACCAGCAGGAGCGAGGGGTCGTTGCTCGACACCATGAAGCCGTCGCGGTAGCGCGCGAAGCGCTTCGCCACCTCCTCGCGCGGCATGGGCTTCGCGGGGTCGAGCAGGTCCACGCCCTGGAGGTTCACCGGCGGCCCGGGCTCGCCGGCCTCGGCGCCGTCGAGCCCGAGGTCGAGCAGCGGGTTCACCTCCGCCTTGGCCTTCCCGAGCTCCTTCACCAGGCGGTCGTGGGCCTCGCGGATGTCGGCGAGGTCGAGGAAGAGCGGCCAGTGGTCGGCGTACCAGCGCTCCACCGGGCGCACGTTCCACTCCACCGACCGGATCTCGCGCGGCCCCAGGGCGAGGTAGTCCTGGGCCAGCTTCGGCGCGAGCGCCTCGGCGGCGGCCTGCCCCTCCTTGCTGCCGTCCCACTGGACGTTGACGAAGACGGTGCCGTCGCCGCCCACCCGCTTGACGAGCTGCTTGATCTCGCGGACGCTCGCCACGTCCGACGGGAGCAGCTCCTCGAAGCTGGAGCGGATCTCCAGGTGCGCGGCGAGCGCGCCGCCCACGATCGAGAGCGCCAGGGCGACGCCCAGGAACTTCCAGGGGTGCGCCAGCGACGCGGCGGTGAGCCGGTCGATCGACGTGGGGCGGCGCGTGGGCTGGCGGGAGTCGTTCATGGGCGCGACCGGCCGGGGGAGGCCCTTCCGGGTGGCGCTCTTCCTACCACGACCCGGCGCCGGGCGCCGCTGAAGTCGGAGCCCGGCGCGGCCGGCTCAAGTCCCGCAGCCGGAGCACCCGGAGCAGCCCCCGCCGCCCCGGAAGACGTTGAGCCGCTTGTCCTCCTCCGGCGCCGACCAGCGGTAGAGACTGTAGGCCTGCCGGAGCGCGCGCTCGTAGAGCGCGAGCCGCTCGCTCTCCAGCGGCGGCGGGTCCCGGGCGTCGATCGCGGCGAGGTCGCGCGAGAAGCGGATCAGGATCTGGAGCCGCCCCGCCGCCAGCACCTCCGGGTCGTAGCGGATGCCGAAGAAGTCCAGGTACTCCTCGGCGCTCCCGAGCTGCCGGAACGCCTCGAGCGATCGAGCACAGCGCGCGCCGTCCATCACGCCACCTCCCGGGCCTGCGCCGCCGCCCAGGCCGCCAGCGCCGCCTCGATGGGCTGGTAGGCCTGCTCCTCGCAGGGCTCGATGCCGGCCGCCCGCAGCTCCTCCCGCGGGCAGCGGCCGATGCGGGCCACCAGCACCGCCCGGCAGTCGGCCAGCGCGCGGATGGTGGCCGGCAGGACGTCGTCCTCCCCCTCGCCGCCGCGGCAGTAGTGCGCCACCGCCCGCTCCTCCACCAACCGCGCGCCGCCCGGCCCGGGCTCGTAGACGCGGAACGAGGTGGCGTGGCCGAAGTGCTGGTCCACCCGGGCGCCGTCGCGGGTCGCCACCGCCACCCGCAGCGGGGCGGGGCCGGCGAAGCGGGCGTTCTGGTCCTCGCCCAGCATCCCCACCGCGTCGGCGCGGCACTGGCGGCAGTGGCTCATCTGTCTTCCCCCGCAGGCCTGGCGCACCTCGGCCAGCTCCGCCTCGGTGGGGCCGCGCTGGCCGGTGAGGCCGTAGTGGGTGCCGTGCTCCGGCGCCGAGAGGAGCGGCATCACGTTGTGGGCGAAGACGCCGAGCCGCTGCACCGCCCGGCTCACCTCCGGCAGGTGGGCGTCGTTCACGCCGGGCACCAGCACCGAGTTGACCTTGCAGAGGACCCCGCGGGCCGAGAGCCTGGCGATCCCCTCCAGCTGGCGGTCGGAGAGGATGCGGGCCGCCTCCGCGCCGGTGTGGCGCCGCCCCTTCCACGCCACCCAGGCGTAGATGCGCGCCCCCACCTCCGGGTCGAGCATGTTGACGGTCACGGTGACGTGCTCGACGCCCAGGTCGGCGAGCCGATCGACCTGCTCGGGCAGCGCCAGGCCGTTGGTGGAGACGCAGAGCCGGATCCCGGGGAGCGCCCGCTTCACCCCCTCCAGCGTGGCGAAGGTGTGGGCCGCGCTCCCCGGCGCGAGCGGGTCGCCGGGGCCGGCGATCCCCACCACCGAGAGCTTCGGCAGCGCGGCGGCCACGGCGCGGGCGCGGGCCACCGCCTCCTCGGGCGTGAGCCGCCGGCTGGTCACGCCCGGCCGGCTCTCGCCGGCGCAGTCGTACTTGCGGTTGCAGTAGTGGCACTGGATGTTGCACGCCGGCGCCACCGCCAGGTGCACCCGGGCGAAGCGGTGATCCGCGCCCGGACCGTAGCAGGGGTGGTCGGCGACGCGCGCGGCCAGCTCGGGCGGGACCGGCTCCTCCTGCCCGGCGCCGTGGCCGGCGCAGCCGGCGTCGTAGCGGCAGTTCTCGGCCGGCGAGGGCGGGCCGAGCACGGCGAGCGGGTTCCGGTTCATGGCGGGCTCCCGGGGCGCGGCGGAGGATCAGGCGACCAGCGGCTCGAAGGAGAACGCCTCCTTCTTGCAGGTCCGCCCGCAGGCCTCGCAGCCGATGCAGTTCTCGGGGTTGGCGACGGTGATGAACATCTTCGCCGACTCCTCCTCGTCCACCTCCTTGGGCGCGAGGACGTCGTGCGCGCAGATCTTGAAGCAGCGGCCGCAGCCGATGCAGAGCGCGTCGTCGATCGCCTTGACGAACTTGGGGGTCCACTCGGTCTTGCCGCGGGTCAGTCCGGTCACGTACGCCACGTCTTCCTCCTCCTGCGATGGGATCCCGCGCCGCATGGGCGCGCTCGACCCGGTTGCGAACCTGTCAGGCTCCGGTTGCAGGCTCCGTGCCCATGGCCTTGCGGAGCCAGGGCGGGGGGCTGCCGCGGAGGACCTGCTGCAGCTTCGCGACCAGGTCCGCGACCGGCACCACGTCCTGCGTCTTCATCGGGTGGATCTTCCGGGCCACCAGCTTGGCGGCGGCCGGACCGCCGATCTGCATGGTGTAGACGATGGTGCAGCCGGCGACGGCGTTGGCGCGGGCGGCGATCCGATCCTCCTCGTCCGCGGCCGTGGTGATGGCGCTCAGCTTCTCGACGAAGGCGGCCGATCCGGGCCCGACCTCCCAGACCCAGAACTGCTCCGACTCGCCGAAGTGCCTGTCGACCTGCTCGCCGTCCGTGCTGGTGAATGCGACTCTCATGTGCACACCTCAGTTGTGGGCGAGCTTCTGGGCCTCGCTCGCGCCGGCTTGGAACAGGTTGGCGACCTCGAAGACCAGGTTCATGGTGCCGCGGTAGCCGACCCAGACCTTCTGGTGGGCGCCGAGGCGGTCGAAGACCGGCAGCCCGGTGCGCAGGTGGGCCTTGACGCCCAGCTTCGCCGCCGCCTGGCGCCCGTTGGAGTTGGCGACCAGCAGGTCCGCCCCCGCGGCGGCCTGCTCCAGGTCCTCGAGGTCGCCCACGAAGACCCGCTCGCAGGGCAGATCGTCGAGCCCGCGGGTGCGGGTGGCGGCGATGGCCGCGGTGATCTCGCAGCCCATCCCGTGGAGGAAGCGGGTGAGCCCCTTGAGGTGGTCGGCCTCGAGCGCCAGGGCCACCTTCTTGCGGCCGAACTGGTAGTGGCTGTCGACCATGGCGTCGGCGAGGCGGCTCCGCCAGCGGCGCTGCTCCGCCGGCACGGGGCGGCCGCTCAGGACCGAGAGCGTGGCCATGAGCCCGTCGACCTCGGCGAGGCCGGTGAGCGAGGCGAAGCCGTAGGCCGGCACGCCGAAGTCCTTCCGCAGCCGGCCCGCCGCCTTCGCCAGCGAGTCGCCCACGTAGATGGTGGCCACGCTGCGCCCGGCCTTGCGGATCTCCTCCACCGGGACGCCGCCGGTCGAGAGCGGCGAGACCTCGAGGTCGATGTGGCCGTCGAGCGCGTTGGCGATGTCGGGCACGGTGAGCACCGTGAGCCCGAAGGACTCGACCAGCCGCCGCGCCTCCTCCACGTCCGCCGGCGTGAGGTGCGCCCCCGGCAGCAGGTTCACCTGGCCGGAGATGCGCTCCCCGCCCTCGGCGAGCGTCGCCAGGAGGGCCTCCACCGCCGCGGCGTAGCCCTCCTGCAGCGACCCGCAGTAGTCGGGGGTGGCGGCCCAGACCACCGGCGTGCCGGCGAGGTCGGGGTTCTCCTGGCGGAAGTGGACGATGGCGCTCTGGACGTCGTCGCCCATGGTCTCGGTGAGCCCGGAGGTCATCACCCCCACCACGCCGGGCTCGAACTTCTCCACCACCCGGCGGAGCCCCCTCTTGAGGTTCTCCCAGCCGCCGAAGATGGCGGCGTCCTCGCTCATGGCGGTCGAGTTGAGGGCGATCGACTCCTTGAAGTGCCGCGAGAGCTGCAGCCGGATGAAGGTGGAGCAGCCCTGCGCGCCGTGGAGCAGCCCCAGCATCCGGTCCACGCCCAGGTACGCCAGGGTGGCGCCCAGCGCGGGCGAGTTCTTCTGCGGGTTCACCGTGGCCGCCTTGAGCGGCACCTTCACCCGCGAGGCGGAGAGGTCCTCGGCGGCGAGCGCGGCGGCGTGGCCGGCGGCGCCCGCGGCGATGGCGTCCTGCTCCCCCTCGTCGAGCTCCCAGGGGGCCCGCGCCTCCAGGGTGGGCCAGATGGGGTTGTTGACGGTGAGGTCGAGCTGCCTCGCGAAGGTGACCATCCCCTCGTAGCCGGCGTAGGGGTGGGCGCGGCCGTGGTTGATGTCGAGGAAGGGGGTGCGGGTCTTGAGCGCCAGGAACTTGGTCTTGCCGCCGGCGACGATGAGGTCCGGCAGCTTCTCGCGCATCACGCCCAGGAGCCCGGCGGTCGAGGTGTCCTCGATGATGTGGGCGTCCTGGTGCATGAGCGCCTTCATCCGGTGGAAGTCCTCGAGGGTGGAGTTCTGGGTGCCGGCCGCCAGGATCTCG
>JAJXVM010000258.1 GCA_021782135.1 Myxococcales bacterium
GCCGCGCTGCTGCTGGCCTGCGCCGCCGCGGCCTTCTCCTTCGACCGGATCGCGCGCGGAGCCGCGCTCGCCGGGCTGGGCCTGGCGGCGCTGATCGGCGTGGCGCTCCCCGCCATCACCCCGCCGGCGCTCCCCGCCGGCGCCCGCGACGCGCTCGACGGCCGGGAGGTCTGGTTCTACGGGCCGCCGCCGCCGGGGGTCTTCACGCTCGCCCTCGGCCGGCCGGTGCACAAGGCCTGGGGCGCCGCGGCCGCCGCGGCGGTGCTGCGCGCCGGTGGGGCGGTGATCGTGGCGCAGCCGCACCTCGCCGAGATCCCCGTCCCGCGCGGAGAGCTGCGCGAGCTGCTGCGCTGGGACCACATCCCCGGGTATCTGGCTCCAGGGAAGGTGGCCGATGCCTGGCGGGCAGGCGACCCCTCGCCGCTCTTCGAGCCGATGATCGCGGTGGCGCACCGGTAGCCCGGCCGCCGCCCCGCCCCAAGCCCGGTCTTTCCGCCCGCAGTTCCTGCGTGCAGCTTTCCACTCGCCGGTGAGGCGCTCGCCTCCGCGCACCCTCACCTCGGGTGGCCGGCGGAGGCGAGGCGCGGATGAGCGGGGCGCGTGCGTACCTGGTGATGGTGGTTTCGGTCCTGGCCCTCGCTTGCGGCAGCTCGAAGCGGAGCGACACCGCGTCTGGCGCGGGCGGGGGCGTGGAGGCCACCCAGACGGATGGCGGCGCGCCCGATGCCGGCGCGGATGGCGGGGCCAGCGGAGGCGCGGACGCGGGCGCGACGGATGGCGGAACCGGGGCCGTCGACGGCGGCACGGCGGACGGCGGCACGGCGGACGGTGGCACGACGGACGGCGGCACCGCGGACGGTGGCACCGCGGACGGCGGCACGGCGGACGGCGGCACGGCCGATGGCGGGGTGACGCTCGCCCCCGCGCCGAGCCAGGACGGATGGACGGTCTACGGGGAAGCCCAAGGGCTCTCCGCCGACGTCCACGACGCCTCGGCCGACGAGGGCGGCAACGTCTACGTGGCCGGCGGGGACGCGCTCTACGTGAAGGGTCCCGGCGAGCCTTCCTTCCACCGCGTCGATCCGGTCGCCGCCGGCATGACCCGAAACTGCTCGAGCGTGCTCGACCCGACCAACCCGCTCGACTGCCCGAACTCCATCCCCACCTCCCAACCCGACGCCTTCTGCCCGGTCATCTCGGTGGCCGGCGGCGCGCCCGGGATCGCCGCGGTGGGGCTGCAGGGGCGCGGCACCGACGGCGACAACGACCTCGACTGGTGCCTCGACTCGGGCGGCGTGGACCTGGTGGCCTTCGACGGGACCCAGGTGACCCGCACCCGGCACGTCCTCATCGCCTCGCCGCCGCACGTGATCTGCGAGTCGGGGCTCAACCCCTGCCCGTCCTGGGACTTCACCTGGACGCACGGCCGGCGGAAGCTGCGGCAGGTGTTCCGGGTGGTGGTGAACCACCTCAAGGGCTCTTCCGGTTACGGGGACGTCTGGATGGGCGGCACCCACGCCACCTTCTCGGTGCTCATCGCCAACGCCAGCTCGCGCGGCTGGCAGGACCCGCCCGACCAGTGGCCGGACTCGGTGAGCGTGTGGGAGCACGACCATCCGGCGATCACCTCCAACTCCGGGCTGTTCCTCACCGGCGAGGCCTGGGCCATCGCCATCGACCCGACCACCGGCGACCCGTGGGCCTCGAACGGCTTCCGCACCGCGTCGAAGAGGGGCTACGGCTCGCAGTCCCAAGGGTGGTGGCTGCCGCTGTGGCCCGCCTACAACGCGAGCGATCAGGCGCTTTCCTACTGGGACGTCTGGCCGGACGGGAACCTCGACCCCATCGATCCGGCGGCGATGGACGCGACCAGCGCCATGTGCTTCTTCGCCGATGGGACCCTCTGGCAGGGCTCCTCGCTGCACGGGCTCGCGAAGCGCGCGCCCGACGGGACGGTCAGCTATCTCGGCCTGCCGAGTGGCCTGGGCGACGACGTGTACGCGCTCGCCTGCGACGACTCGGACGGCTCGCTCTGGGTGGGGTTCGGCTGGGGTGGCCTCGGGCGGCTCGAGAACGGGAGCTGGAGCTCCCCGCCCTGGAGCCTGTCGCCCATCCTCCTGCAGCCGGTGCGGAGCATCCAGATCGACCGCTGGTCGAAGCCGCGGGTGGTCTGGTTCAGCCACCTCCAGAGCACCGACCCCAAGACCGGCGCGGTGACGCCGGGCGGGCTCACCTCCTACAGCGGGCCGTGAGACCGGCGCCTCGGCGCGGCGGGGAGGACGGGCGGCCGCGGCGGCGGACCGCCCTCAGCCGGAGGTGTAGTCCCGCTCGACCACCTCGCCGGGCATGGGCTCGGCCGCGAGGAGCGAGAGGGCGTCGAAGAGGATCCACTTCTGCAGGGCGGGGTCGTTCGGCTTCCCGAGCGAGTGGCCGGGGATGAAGCCCTTCGGGTAGAGCGCCCGCGGCGGCCGCGCCTGGCGGCTCTCCTCCGGCTCGACGGTGATGAGCACGGTGGGGATGCCGATCATCTCGATGCTGCGCTGCACGGTGACCACCGTGCGGTGGCACAGCCGTCAACCGCCGGTGAGGAGCACCGCGTCCGGGCGCGCCCGGTCCACCTCGCGGGTGAGCCGGGGGATGGTCGTCTCCCGCAGCTCGCGGAGCGCGCTCGAGAAGCCCATCGAGAAGTGGCGCTCGGTGAGGCCGCCGATGCGCCTCTCCGCCCCGAGCTCCCGCAGCCGGTCGATGGGGAAGATGCAGTTCAAGTCCCGGTCCGCGCAGGCGTGGTCGTAGTGGGCGTCGTCGTAGGCGAGGTCGCCGGCCGCCGCCGCGCCGTCGATCACGCGGTAGGTGGCGTCGCCCTCGACCTGGAACGGCGGATCGGACTTCATCCGCACCCCGGCGGTGGAGACGATGCAGATGATCGCCTCCTCCAGCCGGGTGCGGAGCGGGGTGAAGGGGACGCAGTACCGCGACAGCTCCAGCGGCTTCTCCTCGGCCATGTCTCCTCCGCTCCGTCCTGCGCAGCGCGGGCCGCGCGGCCCGTCACTTCAGCTTGTCGAGCGCCGCCATGATCTTGTCGGTGGGCGGCTGCTCGGAGATGTCGTGGATGTCGATGTAGGCGATCTTCCCCTTCTTATCGATGACGAAGATGGCCCGCTCGCACATGCCGGTGTCGCCCCGGAGCACCCCGTACTTCATGGCGACCGACCCGTGCGGCCAGTGATCGGAGAGCAGCGGGTAGGAGAAGCTGCCGAGCGACTTCGCCCACGACTCGCTGCTGTGGACCTGATCCGTGCTGATGCCCAGGACCTGGGCGTCACGCCGCTCGAACTCGGAGAGATCCTCCTCGTACGAGGGCATCTGCACGCTTCAGACGGGCGTGTAGGCGGCCGGGAAGAACGCCAGCACGACGTTCTTCTTGCCGCGGTAGTCCGAGAGCCGGACGGTCTTCTTGGTGGCGCCCTTGCCGGCGGTGTCGCCCGTGGCTTGGAGCTCGAAGTCGGGCGCCTCGTCGCCCACCTCGAGCCTGTAGACGGCCTTGTTTGCCATGGTGCTCCTTTCGCTCCGGGTCGCTCCGGAGTCTCCGTCACTTAGGGTCACCGTTCACCCAGCGCCAGCCCCCAAAAGGACGCGGCGCGCGGGCGCTCTCCTGCTAGATGGCCGATTGCATGGACCTGCTCACGCGTTTCGCCGGGAACGTCCGCCGCCTGCGGGCCAAGAAGAAGTTCTCGCAGAAGGCGCTCGCGGAGAAGATCGGCATCTCCGTCTCCTACGTCTCGATGCTGGAGCGCGGCCAGCGCTCGCCGCCGCTGGAGACGATCGAGAAGATGGCCAAGGCGCTCGGCGTGACGGCATCCTCGCTGCTCGGCGGCCGGTAGCGGCCCCGCCCTCCCGGGCCTCCGCCGGAGGCCCCACCTTGGCAGGGCCCCGCCCGTCTGCGACACTCTCCGCCGGTGGCCGGCTCCCACGCCAGGGAGGCGGGCCGGAATCCACCGGGCCCGCCGCAGGTTCCCGATCGTCCATGAATCCACTCAGCCGCCGGGATTTCCTCAAGGGGCTCGCCGCCTCCGCGGTCGTCGGCGCGGCCCTGCCCGGGACGGCGGCCCCGGCGCCGTTCTCGGTCGCGAACGAGCCGCTCCGCGCCGAGCGCCGGACCTTCACCCTCCCGGACCTCCGCCCCGCCCACGACGGCCTGCGGGTGGCGCAGCTCTCCGATCTGCACGTCGGCCCGCGCACGCCGCCCGGGCGCATCCGCGCCGCCATCGCCATGGCCAACGCCTTCCAGCCCGACCTGGTGGTGCTGACCGGCGACTACGTCTGCAACCAGAAGCGCGAGGCGGGGCAGGTGCGGGAGGCGCTGGCCGGGCTCGACGCGCCGACGGTGGCGGTGCTCGGCAACCACGACTACTGGACCGAGCCGCGCGCGGTGGCCCGCTCGCTGGCGCGGCTCGGCTACGACGTCCTCGAGAACGAGAACACCACCCTGTCGCTGCGCGGCGAACCGTTCACGGTGGTCGGCGTCGCGGACCTCTTCACCGGCAACGCCGAGCCCTTCGCGGCGCTGCGCGGCGCGCCCCGCGGCGCCTCGCGGCTGGTGCTGGCGCACGGCCCCAAGACCGCCGACCTGCTCCGGCTCGTCGGCCAGCCCATGCTCTGCCTCTCCGGACACACGCACGGCGGGCAGATCCACATTCCGGGGCTGACCCGGGTGCTCCTGAGCGCGGTCGCCCACGAGCCGTACGAGCGCGGGTCGTTCCAGGTGGGCCAGGTGCAGCTGTACGTGAACCGCGGCGTCGGGAACGCCGCGGTCCGGGTGCGCGTCGGCTCCGATCCGGAGGTCACGCTCATCACGCTCCGCGCCGGGCGGGCGGCCTAGTCCCCGTGGCGCCTCTCGCGGGAGGACGAGGTCCATGACCGGCGTCGCCGCGCCCGACCCCACCCCGCCGCCGGCGCTCGAGGCCGCGCTG
>JAJXVM010000259.1 GCA_021782135.1 Myxococcales bacterium
GCGCGCCGCCGGCGGCGGCCAGGAAGGCGGCGGTGGCCGGGTCCACGGCGGGGGCGAAGGCGTCCTCCTCGGGGGCGCCGGCGGTGACCGTGGCCCGCGCCGCGTTGCCGGCGAGCTCGAAGCGGACCCGCACCGGGCCGCTCGGGGCGGCGTAGGAGAAGTTGGTGACCCCTGGGCGCGGGAAGCCGGCGCGCTGCTCCGCCGGGAGGATCTCGGAGAAGGCGCCGATGATCTGCGAGGTGGTGAGCGGCTGCTGGATGAGCTTGCGCGGGGGCGCCCCCGGCGCCTGGAGGAGCGCGCCGGTCCCGGTCTCCATCCGCAGCTCGGCGCCGGCGAGGCGGTTCAGGTGATCGAAGAAGGCGTCGAGCCGGGCCATGGTGTGGTGTCCTGACGGGTGGTCGTGGCGGGAGGTGGACCGGGAGCGCGGCTCCCGGCCAAGGAAGTGCGGCGAGGCGCGGAGCGCTAGCCGTCGCGCAGGACGGCGACCCTCGAGGCGAGCCGCCGGTTCACCAGCACCACCGCGTCCTCCTCGAGCAGGGCGAAGAACGGCGGCCCCTCGTTGAGGAAGTCCACCAGCCGGGAGCGCTCCGGGGGGAGCACGTAGCTCACCAGGCCGCGCAGCGTCCGGCCGTCCGCGAGCGTGATCTCGACCGGCTGCTCGGTCGGGATGGTGATGTCGTCCGTTGCCTCGGCCTCCACCGCCCGCGACGCGCGGGCGAAGGCCACCCCGGCGCGGTTCACGAAGCTCATCACCCCCGCCTCCTCGTCGAACGCCGGGATGAAGTCGCCGCCGCCGTTGAGGAGGTCGCTGAGCCGCTCCGCCCCCGAGTGGTTGGAGGCGAACTCGGCGAGGAACACCGCCACCCGGCGCGTGCCGCCGCCGGCGAGCCCCACCTCCACCGCGATCCGCCGCTTGGGAACCCTGAGCTCTTCCATCGCCCGCCATCGTCGCACGCCCGGAGCCCGGCGGGGGAGGGAACGTGCGCGCCCGCGCGCGAGGTGAGTCCGGCTGGTCAAGCCCGGGCGGATGGGCGAGAATGTGGGCTCTCTTTCGAGGGTCGGGATGTTCGCAATCCGCTGGGAGTCGGCCGGGACCGCCGTGTTCTTCGCTCTGCCGCTCGTGGCCGGCCTGGCCGGGTTCGCGCTGGTCCGCTCGATGGGGCGGGCGCGGGAGGCGCGGCGCGCCCACGCCGCGCGGCTGCTCGCCACCGCCGACGCCCTCTCGGCGGCGGCCCGCGCCATCCTGGCGAGCGTGGCCGGCTTCGGCGAGAAGACCGCCGGCGCCGCCGGCTCGGTGAAGGAGGCCACCGAGACCATGGGGCTGCTGTCGCACACCGCGATGAAGGCGGCGCTCACCGCCGAGTCGGTGGTCGGGCTGGCGCTCGGCTCGCTCTCGGCCCTGCACAACGTGGAAGGCGGCCGGCGGGTCACCGATTCGCCCGAGGCCGCCGCGACCATCCAGCGGCTCACCCAGGCGCTGCGGGACGCGTCGTCCGCCGCGCGCGAGATCGCCGGGGTGGCCCAGCAGCAGGAT
This sequence comes from Myxococcales bacterium, assembly GCA_021782135.1. GTDB lineage: Bacteria > Myxococcota > Myxococcia > Myxococcales > Anaeromyxobacteraceae > Anaeromyxobacter_B. The sequence goes on from JAJXVM010000259.1 coordinate 1,535, forward strand.
CAAGGGATCGACCGGGTGCTGCGCTCCATGAACGGCATCTTCCTCACCGTCGAGCAGGCGGCGGCCGTGACCCGCGAGGTCTCGGAGCAGGCGCAGCGGCTCAACGCCCTGGCGGCGGAGCTGCGGCGGGACGTGGCGGAGTAGCCGCGGAGCCCTCCGCGGGCGCCCGCGCGAAGTCGAGCCGCAGCACGGCCACCGGCGCGCGCGTGCCGTCCTCCGCCAGCTCGGCGGTGAGCGCGAAGCGCCGCACCCGCACCGCCGCGGCCCGGAAGAAGATCCGGCCCTCGAGCGCCGCGCCCGGCGGCAGCCTCGTGTCGAGGGCCGCGCTGCCGCTCACGAGCCCGGGGTCGGGCGCCGCGGGGGCCACCGGCGGGAAGTTGCCCACGGGCGGGCCGATCATGCCCGGCGGCGCCGGCGGGAACCCGATCGGCGGCGGCCGCGGCCCGCCCACTCCGACCATCCGCGCCACCGTGCGCGGGGCCAGCGCGATGTACCGCAGCCCCTTGTCGGTCTGGAGCTGCAGGCTGTCGTAGCCGACCCACAGCGCGCGCGTGCCGTGGTTCTCGAGCCGGATCCAGATCGGGGTGAGCCGCTCCTGCAGGTCGTCGGGCCAGTCGTGCCAGGGCTCGGCGCGCGCGGTGAGGCGGACCCCGGAGGCCTCGGCCACGCCGGAGGAGCCGTCCGCCGGCCGGAAGCGGGCGGTGGCCGCGTGGCCGCAGCCGGCGAGCAGCAGCGCCGCCGCGAGGACGGCGGAGAAGCGGGGCGGCGCGGGGCTCACGCAGCGAGCATAGCGCGCGCGACGTCCGGCCGGCGGAGGCCGCCCGGGGCGCCCGCACCTCCCGGGGCGCGTCAGCCGGTGAGCCCCTCCGCCGGGAGCCGGACCGTCACCCGGGTGAGCTCCTGCGGGACGCAGTGCACCGTCACCCCGTAGGCCTCGCCGAGGAGGTTCTTGATCCGCTTGTCCACGATCTTCATCCCCAGGCCGGTGCAGCGCCAGTCGCTCGGGACGTAGGCGCCGGCGTCGTCCTCCACGTCGATGAGGACCATCCCGTCCTTGCGGTAGGCCCGGATCACCGCCCGGCCGGGGTTGGGGCTCCGGGAGAGCCCGTGCTTGATGGCGTTCTCGACGAGCGGCTGGAGGGTGAAGGTCGGCACCCGCAGCTGGAGGAGCGAGGCGTCGATCTCGGTCTCGACCGTCAGCCGGTCCGGGAAGCGCGCCTTCTCGATCTCGAGGTAGGAGCGGACGTGGGCCAGCTCCTCCTCGAGGGTGGAGAGATCGCTGGAGCGCTTCAGGTTCTTGCGGAAGAAGCGCGACAGGTGCCGGAGCAGCTCGCGCGCCCGGGCCGGGTCGATCCGGGTGACCGCCATGATGGTGTTGAGCGAGTTGAAGAGGAAGTGCGGGTCCACCTGGGCCTGGAGGAGCTTCAGCTCCGAGACCACCAGCAGGTTCTTCTGCTCCTGGTAGCGCGAGAGGACGAGCTGGCTCGAGAGCAGCGCGGCGATGCCCTCTCCCAGGCGGCGGTTGGTGGCGGCGAGCCGGTGGCTGGTCTCGAAGAGCTGCACCGTGCCGATGACGTTCCCGTCGAGCTGCAGCGGCACCACCACCACCGAGCGCAGCGGGCAGGCGCGGGAGAAGCGGCACTCGTACCGTCCGCGGAGGCCGTCGGCGATGGCCACCTGCCCGGTGGCGATCGCCTGGCGTGTCCAGGGCGAGCGGATGTCGGCCCCCGGGAGGTGGTGGTCGGTCCCGAGCCCCTCCCAGGCCAGCAGCCGCTCGAGGTCGGTGATCGCCACCGCCCCCACGCCGGTCTCCTCCCGGAGGATGGCGGCGAGCTGCACCGCGACCTCCGGGCCGTAGCCCTTCGCGAGCAGCCCGAGCGTCCGCTCGGCGATGGTGAGGGCGCGGGCGGAGGAGGCGGCGCCGATCCGGTCCACGAGGTCGAGCCGGTTCTGGTAGACGACCATGAAGAGCGCGGCGCCGACCGTGTTCGAGAGGATCATCGCCGGGCCGATGGCCCTCACGATCGCGAGCCCCTCCGGGAGCGGGCCGGTCAGCAGCAGCACCAGCCCCTGGTGCAGCACCTCGCCGGCCGCGGTCACCCCGGCGGCCGTTCGCCAGCTCATGCGCCGCTCCGGGCGCCGGCGCAGGGCGAGGCACACCCAGCCGCCGAGCAGGCCCTCGAACGTGGTCGCCAGGGCGCCGGGGAACGCCGCCCCGCCGCCCAGCGTGAGCCGCTGCAGCCCGGCCGTGGCGCCCACCGCCGCGCCCAGCGCCGGGCCGCCGATGAGCCCGGCGAGCACCGAGCCGACGGCCCGGGTGTTGGCGATGGCCTCGCCCCCCAGCACCCGGATCCCGAGGTAGGTCCCCATGATCGAGACCGACGAGAAGAAGAGGTAGACCGACAGCTTGCTCCGGGCGGGCAGCCGGTCGCCGCGGCGGGAGGGGAGGGCGGGGGAGGAGCAGTACAGGTAGGAGAGGACCAGGAAGACCGACATCGCCTCCATGAGCGAGATGAGGATCCGCAAGGCCGGTCTCCGCCCCCCGGTGGGCGGCCGAGCATGGCCCAGCAGCCGGCCCCGGCGCAACCGCCCCCGCGCCGCGGCCGTGCCGCCGGCGGCCCGCCCTGGGGTAAGCTGCCGCCCGGGAGCCCCCCGTGATCCGAGCCCTGATCGTCGACGATGAGCCGCTCGCGCGCGACGAGCTCGACCGGCTGCTGGGCGAGACCGGGCGCGTGGCGGTGGTCGGCAAGTGCGGCAACGCGCTCGAGGCGCTGCACGCGCTGCGCCGGGAGCGGCCCGAGGCGCTCTTCCTGGACGTCCAGATGCCCGGCGTGAGCGGGTTCGAGCTGCTCGCCATGCTCGACGAGGACCTCTCGCCGGAGGTGGTGTTCGTGACCGCCCACGACGCCTTCGCGGTGAAGGCCTTCGACGAGAACGCGGCCGACTACCTCCTCAAGCCGGTCGAGCCGGAGCGGCTCGCCCGGGCGGTCGAGAGGCTGGAGCAGCGGAGGCGGGGGGCGCCGCGCCCGGCCCTGGCGGCGCCGCAGATCGCGCGGATCCCCTGCCTCGCCGGCCGCTCCATCAAGCTCGTGCCGGTGAGCGAGGTCGAGTTCGTGCGCTCGAGCGAGGCGGGCGTGTACGTGGTGACGCCCGCCGGCGAGTACTACACCGAGCTCACGCTCTCGGTGCTCGAGGCCCGCGCCGGTCTCCTTCGCTGCCACAAGCAGCACCTCGTCAACGTGGACCGCATCGACGAGATCAGCCTGGCCGAGAACTCGCTGGCGGTGATCAAGACCCGCTCCGGCCAGACCGTGTCGGTGAGCCGCCGCCACCTGAGCCGGCTGCGGGCGGCCCTGGGGCTCTAGCCGGCCTTGACGCGCCGCGGCGCGCGGCCCCGCGCCCGCCGGTCGGCCGCTCCGCCCGACCGGACGCGCT
>JAJXVM010000260.1 GCA_021782135.1 Myxococcales bacterium
GGCGCGCCCCGCGGCTCAGCGCTCGCGCCCGCAGTCCTCGGGGCGCTTGTCGTCGCGCAGGCCATGGAAGGACGGGTGCCGCAGCCGGCCGTCGGCGGTCCACTCGGTGAAGGCCACCTGCGCGACCAGGCGCGGCCGCACCCAGCGGGCCTCGCGCAGCCGCGGCGGATCGGCCACCGCCGGCGCGTCCACCCGGTCCGGCGCGAGCCGCCGGAAGAGCTCCCGGCGCGCCGCCTGCGTGTAGCCGGTCCCCACCTTGCCGGCGTAGCGGTACCCCCGGCCCTCGCGCACCGCCACCAGGAGCGCGCCGATGGCCTTCTCGCCGGTGGTGATGGGCGTGAAGCCGACCACCGCGACCTCCTGCGCCCCGGCCACCTTGACCTTGAGCCAGTCGCGGCCGCGCCCGCCCTGGTAGCGGGAGGCGCGGCGCTTCGCGACGATCCCCTCGAGCCCCTCCCGGCGCGCCCGGTCCAGGGACTCCGCCACCGTTCCCGCGACCGGCTCGGCGAGCGCGAGGGTCTCCGGCGCGTCCGCGAGGAGGCTCGCCAGCAGCTCCTGCCGCTCCTCCAGCGGCCGGCCGCGCAGATCCTCCCCCTCGTGCCAGAGGAGGTCGAAGAGGACGTAGCGCAGCCTCCCGCCGGAGCCCTGCAGCAGCTGGAAGCGGGAGACGCCGGCCCGGTCGAAGGCCACGATCTCTCCGTCCACCACCGCCTCCCCCACCACCAGCCGCCCGAGCGCGCCAGCCACCGCCGGGAACCGCGGCGCGAGGTCGAGGCCGTTGCGGCTCTGGAGCGAGACCTGGCCACCCGAGAGGCCGGCGAGCGCGCGGAAGCCGTCGTACTTCACCTCGAGCACGCGGTCGCCCGACACCTCCTCCGGCCGGGCCGACGTGGCCAGCATGGGCGGCCAGACCCGGAGCAGCAGGTCCATGGGGAGCGGGTGGCGGGCGCGCAGCGTCCGCGCCGCCACCGGACCGCGGGTCACCCGCCGGCCGCTCGCCACCGACTCGGGTCGCTCCCGCACCACGTCGAAGGCTGGATCGGCGACCTCGTCCTTGGCCTTGAAGAGGAGCCACTGCTCCCCGTCCCCGCTCCGGCGGGTGCGGACGAGGTGCCAGCGCCCCCGCAGCTTCTCCCCGTGCATCTCGAGGGCGAGGTGGCCCTTCTCCCGCTGGCGCTCCGCCTGCCCGGGCGGGACGGTGTCGTAGGTGCCGCGGTCCCAGATGAGCGAGTCGCCGGCGCCGTACTCCCCGTCGGGAATCCGGCCCTCGAACCTCCCGTAGGCGAGCGGGTGGTCCTCGGTCTGGACCGCGAGGCGCTTCTCGGCCGGATCGTAGCTCGGCCCCTTGGGCACGGCCCAGCTCGCCAAGGCGCCGCCCATCTCCAGCCGCAGATCATAGTGCAGGCGGCGGGCGTGGTGCTTGTGCACCATGAACCCGGGCGGCCCCTCGTCGCGCGGCGCGGGGGCCTCCGGCGGCGGCTCCGGCGTCACCTCGAAGTCGCGCTTGCGCCGGTAGGTCTCGAGGCGCCGGGCCATGCCTCAAGGATGCGCAGCGCGGGGTGCGGCGGCGCGCGCGAAGCCTTCCCCTCCCCGCCCGAGGCGGAGGCGGAGGCGGTCGATCACCGGCGGCGGGGCGGCCTAGGCGAGGCCGTAGCCGGCGCCGGGGAGGGTCAGGGCCGGCAGCCGGATCTGCAGCGGCTCCAGCTCCTTCTCGCCGCTCACGCGGACCACGCGATGGCTCGCGGGGTTCGCGAGGAACTTGCGCACCAGCGCCTGGTTCATGGCGTGGCCGCTCTTGCGCGCGGTGAGCGCGCCGATGAGCGGGAGCCCCGCGAGCGTGAGGTCGCCGAGGGCGTCGAGCACCTTGTGCCGGGCGAACTCGTCGGGGAAGCGCAGGCCGCCGGGGTTGAGGATCGAGAACTCGTCCACCACGATGGCGTTCTCGAGGCTGCCCCCGAGCGCCAGGCCGCGGGCGCGCATCGCCTCGACGTCCTTGAGGAGGCAGAAGGTGCGGGCCGGGGCGACCTCTCGCGCGAAGCTCCGGTCGGAGAAGGTGAAGCCGAAGACCTGCTCGGTGATGAGCGGATGGGCGAAGTCGGCGGTGAAGCGGAGCGACAGCTCGCGGGCGGGCTCGAGCCGCACCACCCGGTCGCCCACCCTCACCTCGGTGGCCTGGTTGACCACCAGGAAGCGCTTGCCGACCGGCTGCAACGCCACCCCGCCCTCCTCGACGAGGTAGACGAAGGGGGCCGACGAGCCGTCGAGGATGGGGACCTCGGGGCCGTCCACCTCGACGCGGCAGTTGTCGATGCCCAGGCCGGTGAGCGCCGCGAGCACGTGCTCCACCGTCGCGACGCGCGCCGCGCCGGCGCCCAGCGTGGTGCTGAGGTTCGTGTCGACCACCGCGTCGGCTCGGGCCGGGACCTCGATCCCGAGGTCGGTGCGGACGAAGCGGATGCCCGAGTCGGGCGGAGCGGGCGCGAGCGTGAGCCGCGCCGGCGCTCCAGAGTGGAGCCCGACGCCGCTGCAGCCGACGCGCTTCAGGATGGTCCGCTGTTTCCAGTAGCTCATCGAAGTCGTCCCGCTCCTCGAACCCTTCCCACCCGTTCGTGTTGCGCTCCGCGGCGCCCTTTGCAGAGCGCGCGTTCACGCGCGGCTGAAGGACGAGCAATCGACGTGCCACCACTTCTTGGGATTCGAAGCTGTCGAGACGCCTGCCGCCCTGGAGCGCAAGGTGCCGGAACCACGCATTTTCCGCAACGACAAAGGTCCCATCCCGCTCGTGGAGCGGCTCCGCGCGAGACGGGTCGCGGCACACCCGTGTCCCGTCCGCGACTTCCGTGTCAGGGAGGAGGGGCACCAGACGCAAAAAAGGCGCGGCGGGTTATACCTCTCTTCAGGCCGGCCGCCTCGCGGGCCCGGACGGACGGTGGCGGGTGATCCCTCTCAAGGACGACATCGAGCTGAGCCGGCCGGCGGTCGCCACGGTGGCGCTCATCGCCGTGAACGTCCTCGCCTTCGCGTGGCAGGTGCTCGGCCCCGGCGTGAACCTGTCGGTGCAGCAGGGCGGCGCCATCCCCTACGAGATCCTCACCTTCAACGACGTCGCGCCTCCCGACCTGGTCCCGCCCCCGCTCACGATCCTCACCAGCATGTTCCTGCACGGAGGGCTCCTCCACATCGGCGGCAACATGCTCTTCCTCTGGATCTTCGGCCGGGCGGTGGAGGTCGCGCTCGGTCCGGCGCGGTTCCTCGCCTTCTACCTCGTGAGCGGCGTCGCGGCGGCGATCTCCCAGACCGTGCTCTCCTCCTTCTCCGGCGACCTGCTCACGCCCATGGTCGGCGCCAGCGGCGCCATCGCCGGGGTGCTCGCGGCCTACATGGTGCTCTTCCCGCGCGCCCGGGTCCTCACCCTGGTCCCGATCTTCTTCTTCATCCGGCTCATGTACCTGCCGGCCTTCTTCTTCATCGGGGCGTGGTTCCTGCTCCAGCTCCTCTCGGCCATGTACAGCGCCGGCGGGAGCGGCGTGGCCTTCTTCGCCCACGTCGGCGGCTTCCTGGCCGGCCTGGTGCTGGTGCGGCTGCTGCGCCGTCGGCCGCGGTACCACGCGCCCCACGCGCCGTGGTGAGGGCTACAGCAGCTCGCCCTGGCGCCCGGCGGGCTTCGCGCGCCCCAGGTGCTCGTAGGCCGGCGGCAGCGCGACGCGGCCCCGCGGCGTGCGCGCGAGGTAGCCCTCCCGCACCAGGAACGGCTCGTAGACGTCCTCGATGGTGTCGCGCTCCTCGCCGACCGCGGCCGCCACCGCCTCGATCCCGACCGGCCCGCCGCCGAAGGTGTCCACCACCGCGGTGAGGATCCGCCGGTCCATGGCGTCGAGCCCGCCCCGGTCCACCGCGAGCCGCGTGAGGGTCAGGTCCACGATCTCCCGGGTGAGCTTCCCCTCCCCCTCCACCTGGGCGAAGTCGCGGGCCCGCTGCAGCAGCCGGATGGCGATGCGCGGGGTGCCGCGCGCGCGCCGGGCCAGCTCGTCGGCGCCGTCGGCCTCGACCGGCAGCTCGAGCTTGCGCGCGGCGCGCTCGGCGATCTCGCGCAGCTCGGCGGGCGTGTAGTACTCGAGCCGCTCCTGGATGGGGAAGCGGTCGCGCAGCGGGCTCGCCAGCAGCCCGGTGCGGGTGGTGGCGCCGACGAGCGTGAAGCGCTCGAGCTTCATCTCCATGGTCTGCGCGCCCAGCCCGGCCCCCAGCACCACGTCGAAGCGGAAGTCCTCCATCGCCGGGTAGAGCGCCTCCTCGACCGAGGGCGAGAGCCGGTGGATCTCGTCGATGAAGAGGATGTCGCGCGGCTGCAGCGCGGTGAGCAGGCCGGCGAGGTCGCCCTTCTTCACCAGCGCCGGGCCGCTGGTGACGTGCAGCGAGACCCCCAGCTCCCGCGCCAGGATGTGGGCGAGCGAGGTCTTGCCGAGGCCGGGCGGGCCGGAGAGGAGCACGTGGTCGAGCGCCTCCCCGCGCTGCCGCGCCGCGCGGGCGTAGACCCGGAAGTTGGCGACCAGCTTCTCCTGGCCGACGTACTCCGCGAAGGTGGCCGGCCGGAGCGACTGCTCCAGCCGCTCCTCGGCGGGGCTCGGCTCGGGCGAGAGCTCGCGGGCGGGGCGCACGGACATGGCGAGACTCTACCCCCGGAGCAGCTTCAGCGCCTCGCGCAGCAGCTCGTCCACCTTGCGCCCCTCGGCGCGGTCGCGGAGCGCGTCCACCGCGCCCTCGGCCTGCTGCGGCTTGTAGCCCAGGCCGAGGAGCGCCTTCGCGAGCTGGTCGAGCGCGCCGTCGCCGGCCGGCGCGGGCTTGCCCGGGGCCTCGGCGCGGGCCAGCACCTGCAGCTTGTCCTTGAGCTCCACCACCAGCCGCTCGGCGGTCTTCTTGCCGACCCCGGGGACCTTGGTGAGCTTCGCCACCTCGCCGCGCGCCACCGC
>JAJXVM010000015.1 GCA_021782135.1 Myxococcales bacterium
GGCCCGCACCCCCTCGAGCGCCTCGCGGTCGCCGGGGCCGCCGGCGAGCACGACGCGGGCCCCGCCGGCCGCGAGCTCGTCGGCCACCCGGGCGAAGCTCTGGGCCGGCCAGCGCTTGGTGGCCCACCGGGCGCCGGGGGCGATGGCCACCAGCTTTCCGCCGAGGCCCCGCAGGGCGTCCTCGGCGAGGCCGCGCGCGCGCGGGGAGAGGTGGATGCGCAGCGGCCCCGGCTGGACGACCCCCAGCGGCGCCAGCACGTCGGCGTAGAGCCGGGTGGCGTGGGCCCGCTGGAGCACCGGATCGTGGCCCAGGAGCGAGAGCAGCGCCTGCCCCGGCGTGCGCCGCCGGAAGACCAGCCGCCGGGGCGCCGCCGTCCTGCCCACCACCGCGCTGCGCACCTTGTTCTGGAGATCGATCACCAGGTCGAAGCGGCCGCGGAGCCGCTCGCGCAGGGCGAGCGCGCCCTCCGGCGCGTCCCGGTGCAGCGCGTGGACGGCGGCCAGCTCCGGGAGGCCCTCCAGGAGCGGGACGAACGCCGGGTCGGTGACCCACTCGACGCGGGCCTCGGGGAAGCGCTCCCGGAGCGGCTGCAGCACGCTCGTCGCCAGGACGACGTCCCCGAGGGCGCTGTAGCGGACCACCAGGATGGCGCGCGGGCTCGCGGTCACGCCGCCGCCCTCCCCCGCCGCAGCAGCTTGAGCATGTGCTCCACGTTCCGGGCGCTGGCGCCGCGGGTGCTGGTGACCGCGGCGCGCGCCAGGCTCCCCAGCTCGGCGACGGTGTCCGGGCGATCGAGGAGCTCGCCCGCCACCTGGAGCAGGTGCGCGGGGGAGGCGACCTGGATGCCGCCCCGGCCCACCAGCACCGTCACGCTGTCCTTGAAGTTCTCCATGTGCGGCCCGAAGAGCACCGGCTTGCCCTGCGCGGCCGGCTCGAGGACGTTCTGGCCGCCGCGCCGGACGAAGCTCCCGCCCACGAAGACCAGCGTCGCCAGCCGGTAGGCGATCGCGAGCTCGCCGATGGTGTCGAGCACCGTGACCTGGGCCGACCCGCCGGCCCGCCCGGCGCTCCGCAGCCGTCCGCTCAGGCCCCGCTCCTGCGCGAGCGAGAGGATGCGGCCGGCCCGCTCGACGTAGCGCGGCGCGATGACCAGCCGGAGCTCCGGGTGGCGCTTGCGCAGGCCGCGGTAGACCTCGAGCACCCGCTCCTCCTCGCCGTCGTGGGTCGAGCCGGCCATGAAGACCGCGCTCCCGGCCGGGAGCCCCATCTCCTCCCGCAAGGCCTCGTCCCGACCGGCGCCGGCGTCGAGCACCAGGGCGTCGAACTTGGTGTTGCCGGTGACCCAGACCCGGTCGGGCGCGGCGCCGAGCCGCAGCACGCGCTGCGCCTCCTCGTCCGAGCGCATGAGGAAGAGGTCGATGGCGGCCAGCGGGTTCCCGATGGCGCGGAAGAGCGCCCGGTACTGCGGCACCTTGCGCGGGTTGAAGCGCCCGTTGGTGAGCGCGATGCGGGTGCCGGCCCGGCGCGCGGCGCGGATGAGGTTGGGCCAGATCTCGGTGTACTCGAGCACCAGCAGGTCGGGCCGGAGCGCGGCCACCGCCCGCCGGGTCGCGCCCGGCAGGTCGTAGGGGGCGTAGAGCACCACGTCCGCCTCGGCGAGCTTCTGGCGGGCCATGGCGAGGCCGCTGTTGGTGACGGTGGTGACGAGGATGCGGCAGCCCGGCTCGCGCTGCTTCAGCTCCTTCATCATGGGCTGGAGCGACAGCAGGTCGCCGGCCGAGGCCCCGTGCAGCCAGACGCGCGGGCCGCCCCGGGGCCGGCGCAGCGCCCGGCGGATGGAGCGCCGGTAGAGCCCGAGCCGGAAGGGGATGCCGTGGCGCAGCTTGGGGTGGAAGAGCAGCGCCGGCAGGAGCGCCAGGAAGAGCGCGTAGCTCGCGATGGCGTAGAGGAAGTGCACGGCCCCCGCTTCTTACTCGATGTAGCGAGGATTGGTGAAGATCCAGGGCCGTCCGCCCCAGGTCGCCTCCACGCGGTACGCGCCCGGCGGGCAGGGGCCGCCGCAGGAGAAGCGCGCGCCGTCCGGACGCGCCTCGGCCGCGCCGAACGGCGCGCCGTTCCGGAAGAGCCGGTAGCCGGCCCGCGAGGGCCGCGCCTGCTCCACCGTGAAGGTGAAGGCGTCGCGTCCGGGGGCCAGCGCCAGCGCCGCCCTCCAGGCCGGGGCGACTCCGTCGAAGACGCAGGTGGCCCTGCCCTCCAGCAGCGCCGAGAGCACCCGGGCGGTGTCGGCCTCCGCGTCCCCGGTGAGCCGCACCGGCACGTGCATGCTGAAGGCGCGGAAGGCGGCGCGGTAGCTCGGGTATCCGTGGGCGTCGGCGGAGCAGAGGAGCGGGTGGCGCTCGGCCGGGTCGAGGGCGTCGAAGCGGGCCAGCTCGGCGGCGGGCCGGACGTAGAGGGCCAGGGGCGACTGGGCGTCGTCCCAGGGGAGCGTCAGGAACGCCAGGGCCGTGCGCAGCAGGTCCCGGTCGTGCAGGGTGTTGCCCCAGAAGCTGTCGTTCGAGACGACCTCGAAGCCGACCCAGTCGTGCCGGTCCCAGCGCGTGAAGGGGCGCTTCGGGTGGAGCGGGTGCGCGAGCACGGCGGCGCCCCCGAGCGCGTGGATGGACCCGAGGGTGTCCTTGAGCCGCTCCTCCTTGGTGAGCGCCCGCGGGAGCCCCAGCCCCACGATGTGGCCGTAGGGGGAGGAGATCTCGGTGGCCTGGATCACCAGCACCCCGCCCCGCCAGCCCGCGTCCTCGGGCGAGAGCACGTTGTGGTCCGAGACGATCACGAACTGCAGCCCCGCCTCCCGGGCGGCGGTGATCACCTCGTCGAGGGTGCCGCGGCCGTCGCTCTTGCGCGTGTGCACGTGGTAGGCGCCGCGCACCTCGCCCGGCGGGCGCGGCAGGGCGGGGGCCCGCCGGGCGCGGATCCACAGGCCGAAGGCGAGCCAGGCGCAGCCGAGCGCCACCAGCACCGCCAGGACGCGGCGTCCGGTCACGCGGCGGCCGGTCACGTGGCGGCCCGCGCCACCGGCGCGGCCTCCGCGGGCCCGCCCTCGTAGATCCGGTAGAGCCGGGCGTACTCGCCGCCGCGCGCGACCAGCTCCTCGTGGCGGCCGGTCTCGACCACCCGGCCGTGCGCGAGCACCACGATGCGGTCGGCGTCGCGGATGGTGGAGAGCCGGTGGGCGATGACCAGCGTGGTGCGCTGTCCCCCCCCTTGCCCGCCCAGCCCCATGAGCCCCTCCAGCGCCCGCTGCACCTCGCGCTCGCTCTCGGCGTCGAGCGCGCTGGTGGCCTCGTCGAGCACCAGGATGGGAGCGTCCTTGAGGAAGGCTCGCGCGATGGCGATCCGCTGCCGCTGCCCGCCCGAGAGCAGCACGCCCTTCTCGCCGATGACCGTGCCGTAGCCCCGGGGGAGCGCCTGGACGAAGTCGTGGGCGTGAGCCATCCGCGCCGCCCGCTCCACCTCCTCCTGCGAGATGTCGGGGCGGCCGTAGGCGATGTTGGCCCGGACGGTGTCGTTGAAGAGGACCGTGTCCTGGGTGACGAGCGCCATCTGGGCGCGCAGGCTCGCGAGGGTGGCCTCCCGCAGGTCCACCCCGTCCACCGTGATCCGCCCCTGCTGCACGTCCCAGAACCGGGGCAGCAGGTTCGCGAGGGTGGTCTTGCCGCCGCCGGACGAGCCGACCAGCGCCACCACCTCGCCCTTGCGGATGGAGAAGCTCACCCCGCGCAGCACCGGCCGGTCGCCGTAGGCGAAGCCGACGTCCTCGTAGCGGATGGCCTCCCGGAACGGGGCCAGGGCGCGCGTGCCGGCGTCGGGCACGCCGCTGCGGGCGTCGAGGACCTCGAAGATGCGCTCCGCGGCGGCGGCGCCCTGGAGCGCGATCTGCCCCACCTTCCCGAGCTGCTTCACGGGCGTGTAGAGGAGCAGCACCGCCGCCACGAAGGAGAAGAACTTCCCCGGGTCCATGTCGCCGTGGAGGATGCGCCCCCCGACCCACCAGATGGCGAGCGACAGCCCGGCGGCGGCGATCACCTCCATGAGCGGCGAGGAGAGCGCGCGCACGAAGAAGCTGCGGCGCATGATGCGGATCCAGCGCTGGTTCTGCTCCTTGAACCGGCGCGACTCCCATCCCTCCATCCCGAACGCCTGCACCACCCGGATGCCCGAGATGGCCTCCTGCACCAGCTCGGCGATGTGGCCGAGGGCCCCCTGCGACTGCGCCGTGACCTTCTTGAGCCGGCGCGCGAAGCGGGCGATGGGGAGCAGGGTGGCCGGCACCGCCACGAAGGCCATGAGCGAGAGGCGCCAGTCGAGGACGAAGCAGTTGACCAGCATCACCAGGATGGTGAGCCCGTCGCGGATGTAGCTCGCCAGCGCGTAGGAGACCGCGGTGTCCACCGCCTGCACGTCGGCCGAGAACCGGCTCATGAGGTCGCCGGAGTGGCGGCGCGAGAAGAAGGCCGGCGACAACCGCAGCAGGTGGTCGAAGAGCGAGGTGCGCAGATCGGCGACCACCCGCTGCGACACCATGCCCATCAGGTAGAACTGGCCGAAGTAGGCGGCGCCCTTCGCCAGCGCCACCCCCACGATGATCGGCGGCAGCCAGCCGAGCAGCTGCTCGCGGTCGGCCCGCGCCAGCCAGCCCGCGAAGTCCACGGAGCGGGGGAGGAAGCGCCCCAGGGTCGCCACCGCCTGCGTCCGGCCGGTGAAGAGGAACTCCAGCACCGGCCCGAGGAGGTTGACGTAGGCCGCGGTGGCCGCCGCCAGCACCAGCATGCAGCCGAACGCGCCCGCGAAGCGCCAGCGGTACGGCCGGGTGAAGCCGAGCAGTCGGAGGTAGGCGCTCAAGTCGGCGCCATCCTAGGACAGACCGGCGGTCTTGGCACGCCCGGCGCGGCCTACTCCTCGAGCCCCTTGACCTTCCCCTCGGCGCGCCGCCGCTCGATGATCTTCTGCGCCAGCTGCGGCGGCACCGGATCGTAGTGCGCGGGATCCATGGTGAAGTAGCCCGCTCCCTGGGTGAGCGAGCGGAGGTCCGCGTCGTAGCTCATCGCCTCGGCGTGCGGGCAGAGGGCCCGCACCAGCACCCCGCGCGCGACCGGCTCCATGCCCTGCACGCGCGCGCGGCGGCTGTTGAGGTCGCCCATCACCGCGCCGACGTACTCCTCCGGCACCCGGATCTCGAGCTTCATGATCGGCTCGAGCAGGATGGGCCGGGCCTCCTGCATCGCCTTCTTGAAGGCCATCGACCCGGCCACCTGGAAGGCCATGTCGGAGCTGTCCACGTCGTGGTAGCTGCCGAAGGTGAGCTTCGCCTGGAAGTCCACCACCGGGTAGCCGGCGAGCGGCCCCGACCCCATGGCGCCCCGGATGCCCTTCTCGACCGAGGGGATGAACTGGCGCGGGATGACGCCCCCCACGATGGCGTCCTCGAACTCGAACCCCTCCCCCCGCCCCCTCGGCGAGAGCTCGACGGTGGCGTCGCCGTACTGGCCGTGGCCTCCCGTCTGCCGCTTGAACTTCCCCTGCGCCTTGGAGACGGCGGTGATGGTCTCGAGGTAGGCCGGGCTCGGCGTGGAGAGGGTCACCTCGACCTGGTGCTTGCGCTTGACCCGCTCGACGGTGACCTCGATGTGCGCCTGCCCCATGCCCCTCAGCAGCATCTCGCCGGTCTCGGGCGAGCGAGCCAACTCCAATGAGGGGTCCTCCTCGAGGACCTTGTGCAGGGCGGCGGCCGCCTTGTCGTCGCCGCCCTTCGAGTGGACGGCGTAGGCCACCGGCCGGTTGGGCGGGCGGAAGTCGGGGAGCTGCACCGGGCCGTCCCGATCGCACAGGGTGTCGCCGGTGCGCGCGTCCTTGAGCTTCAGGAGCACCACCACGTCGCCCGGGCCGGCCTCGGCCACCTCCGCGGTCTGGGCGCCGTCGGTCCGGTAGAAGTGACCGATGCGCTCCTCCACCCGGGTGCGCGGGTTCATCAGCACCGCGTCGTGGCGCAGCGTCCCGGCGAAGATGCGGGCGTAGTCCACCCGGCCGGCGAAGTGGTCGATCGAGGTGCGGAAGACCTGGGCCACGAAGGGCGCCTCGGGCGCGGGATCGACCGGCACCTCGTGGCCGGCGAGGTCCCGGCCCGTCACCGCGCGCGACTCCGGGCCGGGCAGCACCTTCACGACGAGGTCGAGGAGCTCGCGCAGCCCCACCCCGAGCTTGGCGGCCGAGCAGGTGACGGGGAGGAACTTGAGCGAGGCCGCGCCGGCGGCCACGCCGCGGTAGATCTCGTCCGGGGTGAGCGGCTCGCCCTCGAGGTACTTGCCGAGCAGCGCGTCGTCCGACTCGGCGGCCGCCTCGACCAGCGCGGCCCGGAACGCCTCGGCCTCCGCCCGGAGCTCGGCCGGGATCTCGGCCTCGGTCTCCTTGCCGAAGCCCTTGTCCACGAGCTCGGCCTTCATGGAGACGAGGTCCACCAGCCCCTTCAGCCCGGGCCCCCTGCCGATGGGGATGACGAGCGGCACGGGCCTCACCTTGAGCGAGCCCTCGATGTCCGCCAGCGTCCTCTGGAAGTCGGCCTGCTCGTGATCCATGCGACCGATGAGGCCGATGGTGGGGCGGCCGGACTCCGCCAGCACGTCGTAGGCCCGCTCCGCGTGGTTGTGGGCCCGCTCGGCGGCGGAGAGCGCCAGCACCGCGCCGTCGGTCACCTGCAGCGCCCACTCCACCTCGGTGAGGAAGGCGGCGAAGCCGGGGCAGTCGAGGGCGTGGAAGGTGCGCCCGTCGTGCTCGAAGCTCTCGGGGTGGATGCTGAGGGTGAAGTTCCGCTTCTTCTCCTCGGGCTCGGCGTCGAGCCGGGAGGTGGAGCCCTCGCTCGAGGCGCGCTTCGGATCCGCGAACCGCAGCAGGTTCTCCACCAGGGCCGTCTTCCCGGAACCGTCGGCACCCAGGATGGCGAAGGTTCGGATCACGCGGTCGTTCGGCATGGATGAGCGCCCCTTGTCGTTGGAACCTCGCTCTCCATTTACCACCCGCGCCGGAACCCCGGCTGCCCCTTTTCGGGACCGGCGCGCTCGCACTGGCAGGAAATCGTCAGGCGCGCCGGAGCAGCTGCGGGACGACGTCGCCGAGCCCGTCGATGACGAACTGGATCGCGATGGCGGCGAGCAGGAGCCCGGCCACGCGCTGGAGGACGTTCATGCCGGTGTGGCCCAGCACCCGATCCACCCGCGAGGCGCCCGCCAGCACGACGTAGGCGGCCGCGGCCGTGAGCGCGACCGCCAGCAGCACCGGCAGCACCTCCCACCAGGCGCCCGAGCGGGCGCGCGCCATGAGCACCACCACGGTGGCGATGGAGCCGGGCCCGGCCAGCAGCGGCATGGCGAGGGGGACGATGGCGATGTCCTCCTTGCGGGCGCCGGCCTGCACCTCGCCCTCGGTGATGCGGGCCTCGGAGGCGCGGGTCTGCAGCATGTCGACCGCCATGATGAGCAGCAGCACGCCCCCGGCGATCTTGAAGGCCGGCAGGCTGATGCCGAGCACCCGGAACAGGGCGGCCCCGGCCAGCGCGAACCCGGTGAGGACGAGCCAGGTGACGAGCGCGGCCCGCCGCGCCACCTCGCGCCGGCGCGCCGGCTCCACCTCGCCCGTCATGGCGAGGAAGAACGGCACCGCCGCCACGGGATCGACCACCACGAAGACCGCCGAGAGGGCGAGGAAGGCGCTGTAGAGGAAGTCTCGCAAGCGCACCCCGGGACGGGATCAGTGAAAGCCGCTCAGGCGAATGGACCACACCTTCGAGATGGCTTCCAGCACGATCCGCCGCGACATCTTGGAGTGGCCGACGCGCCGGTCGTGGAACACGATCGGCACCTCGCGGATCCGGTACCCCTTCCTGGCCGCGCGGAAGGTGAGCTCGATCTGGAAGGCGTAGCCGGAGCACTGCACGCTCGGGAGGTCGATGGCCTCGAGCACCTCGCGCCGGAAGCACTTGAAGCCGCCGGTCAGGTCGCGCACCGCGAGCCCCAGGATGGTGCGGGCGTAGAAGCTCCCGCCCCTCGAGAGCAGCCGCCGTCCGGCCCCCCAGTTGACGGTGCCGCCGCCGGGGACGTTGCGCGAGCCGAGCACCAGGTCGGCCTCCCGGGCGGTGGCGAGCAGGACCGGGAGGTACTTCGGATCGTGCGAGAAGTCGGCGTCCATCTCGAGCACGAAGGCGTAGTTCCGGGCGAGGGCCCAGGCGAAGCCGGCGAGGTAGGCCTTGCCGAGCCCTTCCTTCCCGGCGCGGTGGAGCACGTGCACCCGCGGGTCGGCGGCGGCCAGCCGGTCGGCGATCTCGCCGGTGCCGTCGGGCGAGTGGTCGTCGATCACCAGCACGTCCACCTCGGGGGTGGCGGCGAGGATCGCCTCGACCATGGGCGCGACGTTCTCGCGCTCGTTGTAGGTGGGCAGGCAGACCAGCGCCGGGCGGGAGGAGGCGTCGTTCATGGAAGTGCTCCAGCGATCTCCTCGGCGACCCGCCGCGCCGCGCCCGGCTCGCCGAGCGAGCCGCGCACCTCGGCGAGCCCCGCGAGCTGCGCCGCGCGCGCCGCCGGGTCGTCGAGCAGCCGCGTGAGCTCGCGCGCCATCCGCTCCGGGCTCGCCTCGCGCTGCAGCAGCTCCGGGACCAGCCGGCGGCCCGCCAGGATGTTGACCAGCGCGAAGTGGGCGAGGCGCACGAAGGCCTTGCCGATGAGGTACGAGATCCAGGACAGCCGGTAGACCACCACCATGGGTCGCAGCATGAGCGCGCTCTCGAGGGTGGAGGTGCCGCTCTTCACCAGGGCCGCGTCGCTCGCGCCCACCACCTCGTCGGCGCGCCCCTCGACCAGCTTGACCTCCAGCCCGGCGTGCCGGGCGAGGTAGGGCCCGAGCGCCGCGAGCGCGAGGGTCGGGGCCACCGGAACCACGAACTGCGCGTCGGGGTGGCCGGCCCGGATCCGCTCCGCCGCCTCGAGCATGGCCGGGAAGATCCGCGCCAGCTCGCTCGGGCGGCTCCCGGGCACGAGGGCCACGGTGGTGCGCCCGGGCGGCAGGCCGAGCGCCGCCCGGTAGCTCTCCGGGGGGCCGGGAGCGGGCCGCTCGGCCAGCGGGTGCCCCACGAACCGCGCCGAGACCCCGGTGCCCTCGTAGAACCGCTCCTCGAAGGGCAGGATGCAGAGCATCCGGTCCACCACCCGGGCGATCTGCTTCGCCCTCCCCCGGCGCCAGGCCCAGATCATGGGCGAGACGAAGTAGACCACCTTCACCCCGAGCTTCTTGAGCCGCTTCGCCAGCCGGAGGTTGAAGTCGGGCAGATCCACCAGCAGGGCCACCTTCGGCCGGCGCTCCGCGGCGGCGCGGGTGAGGTCGCGCAGGATGCCGAGGACGCGGGGGATGGCCGGCAGCACCTCGGCGAAGCCCATCACCGAGATCGCCTCGGCCGGGTGGAGCGCCTCGAGCCCGGCCGCCCGCAGCCGCGGCCCTCCCACCCCGAAGGCGCGCACGGCGGGCGCGAGCCGGCGCAGCTCGTCGAGCACGCACGCTGCGTGCAGATCGGCGCTCGCTTCGCCTGCGACGACGAGGATCTCCGGGCCACGCACCGGGCGGCTTATAGCATGGCCCCGCGCGGCCGGGAGGGCGTCGAGCCGCGGAACGACCCGACGCCTCGGGAGGGCCGCCCGCGAGGGGGGAGGCCGCGGCTCTTGACATACCCCCCTCCCCTATATATGTCCTCGTGGCCCGGAGCCACGCGCGAACGCGCGGCCTTCACCCCCGCTCCCGGCGAGGAGGAACCATGGCCAGGGCGACCAAGGACGGATCGGCCCCCCCCGCGTGCGCCTGCGCCCCCGGGGGTCACGTCGGCCCGGGCGGGCGCGCCGCCGCGGTGGACCCGGCCGCGACCGAGGCCAACCTGAAGCGGCTGCGGCGCATCGAGGGCCAGGTGCGCGGGCTGCAGCGGATGATCGCGGAGCAGCGCTACTGCGCCGACGTGCTCGCGCAGATCGCCTCGGTCCACGAGGCGCTCCGGGCGGTCGGCCGCGAGCTCATGCGCAACCACCTGAAGCAGTGCGCCACCCAGGCCATCCGCCAGGGCGGCGAGAAGGCCGACGAGATGTACGACGAGCTGCTGGAGCTCATCTACCGGCAGGTCCGCTGACGAGAGCACGGGAGCAAGCCATGTCCGAGCAGTCCACCGCCGCCGCCTCCACCCCCGCGCCCGCGCCGCACGACCCGGTCTGCGGGATGGAGGTCGATCCCGCGGCCGCGCCCGGCGGCACGGTGACCCGCGGCAAGCTCGTCCTTCCGTTCTGCGGCGCCGGCTGCCGCGAGCGGTTCGAGGCCGAGCCCGAGCGGTTCCTCGGGAAGGATCCGGTCTGCGGGATGGAGGTGAACCCCAAGGCGCCCAAGGGCGGCGCCTTCGAGCACGCCGGCCGGACCTACGGCTTCTGCAACCCGAAGTGCCTGGCGCGCTTCGCCGCCGACCCCGCGGGCTTCCTCGCGCGCGGGCCTGGCGGGATGGCGGCCCCGCCTCCTCCCCCGCCGACCGGCGGCGAGGTGGTCTGGGTCTGCCCGATGGACCCGGAGGTGCGGGAGAAGGAGCCGGTGCCCTGCCCGATCTGCGGCATGGCGCTCGAGCCGCTGGTGGTGGGCGGCATGCCCATCCTCGAGGAGCGCAACCCCGAGCTCGAGAACATGAGCCGGCGCCTCTGGCGGGGGCTCGCGCCGGCGGCGGCGGTCCTGGTGCTCGCCATGGGCGACATGCTCGCCGGCATGCCGCTGACGCACGCGCTCGGGGCGCGCGGGTTCGCCCTGCTGCAGCTGGTCCTCTCGGCGCCGGTGGTGCTGTGGGGCGGCTGGCCCTTCTTCGAGCGCTTCTGGCTCTCGCTCCGGACCTTCCGCTTCAACATGTTCACGCTCATCGGGCTCGGGACCGGGGCGGCCTTCCTCTTCAGCGCGGCGGCGACGCTCCTGCCGGCCCAGGCCTTCCCGGAGGCGTTCCGGGGCCACGGCGGCGCGGTGCCGGTCTACTTCGAGTCGGCGGCGGTGATCGTGGAGCTGGTGCTGCTCGGGCAGGTGCTGGAGCTCCGGGCGCGGAGCCGGGTCTCGGGGGCGCTGCGGGCGCTGCTCGGGCTCGCGCCCAAGACCGCGCGGCTGGTGCGCCCCTCCGGCGAGGAGGTGGACGTCCCCATCGAGGAGGTCCGCCCGGGGGACCGGCTGCGCGTGCGCCCCGGCGAGAAGGTGCCCGTGGACGGCCGGGTGATCTCCGGCGGATCCTCGGTGGACGAGTCGATGGTCTCGGGCGAGCCCATCCCGGTCGAGAAGGGCCCCGGCGACCGGGTGACCGGCGCCACAGTGAACGGCAACGGCGGGTTCGTCCTCGAGGCGGAGCGGGTGGGCAAGGACACCCTGCTCGCGCAGATCGTCCGGATGGTGGCGGATGCCCAGCGGAGCCGCGCGCCCATCCAGCGGCTGGCGGACGTCGTGGCCGCCTGGTTCGTGCCCGCGGTGGTCTCGGCGGCGGTCGTGGCCTTCGCCGCCTGGGCGCTGGCCGGTCCGGAGCCCCGGCTCGCGCACGCGCTGGTGGCGGCGGTGGCGGTGCTCATCATCGCCTGCCCCTGCGCGCTCGGGCTGGCGACGCCCATGGCCATCATGGTGGGCACCGGGCGCGGCGCGGCGGCGGGGGTGCTGGTGAAGAGCGCCGAGGCGCTGGAGCGGTTCGAGAAGGTGGACGTGCTGCTGGTGGACAAGACCGGCACGCTCACCGAGGGGAAGCCGCGGCTGGCGGAGGTGACCGGAGCGGATGGGGTCGCGGAGGCGGAGGTGCTGCGGCTGGCGGCGGCGCTGGAGCGCGGGAGCGAGCACCCGCTGGCGGCGGCCATCCTGACGGGGGCGAGGGAGCGGCTGGGGGTGGGACCGGAAGAGGTCCACGACTTCCAGGCGCTGCCCGGCAAGGGCATCCAGGGGACCGTGAGCGGCCGCCGCGCCGCGCTCGGCAGCGCCGCCTACCTCGCCGAGCTGGGCGCCGACCCGGGCGCGCTCGCCGCGAGGGCCGAGCCGCTCCGCGCGAGCGGGGCCACGGTGGTCTTCCTCGCCGTGGACGGCCGCGCCGCCGGGCTGCTGGCGGTGGAGGATCCGGTGAAGCCCTCCGCGGCCGCGGCGGTGAGGGCCCTCCGCGCCGAGGGGATCCGGGTGGTGATGGTGACCGGCGACAGCCGCGCCACCGCCCTCGCGGTGGCCGCGGCGGTGGGCATCGCCGAGGTGGAGGCGGAGGTGCTGCCGCGGCAGAAGGCCGAGGTGGTGGCCCGCCACAAGGCGGCCGGCCAGCGGGTGGCCATGGCCGGCGACGGCATCAACGACGCCCCCGCCCTCGCCGCCGCCGACGTCGGCGTGGCCATGGGGAGCGGC
This sequence comes from Myxococcales bacterium, assembly GCA_021782135.1. GTDB lineage: Bacteria > Myxococcota > Myxococcia > Myxococcales > Anaeromyxobacteraceae > Anaeromyxobacter_B. Next base: position 12,458 of record JAJXVM010000015.1, read on the forward strand.
ACCGACGTGGCCATGGAGAGCGCCGGGCTCACGCTCGTGAAGGGGGACCTCGGCGGCATCGTGCGGGCCCGGCGGCTCTCGCGGGCGGTGATGCGCAACATCCGCCAGAACCTCTTCTGGGCCTTCGCCTACAACGCGCTCGGGGTGCCGATCGCGGCCGGCGCGCTCTACCCCTGGTTCGGGGTGCTCCTCAGCCCCATGATCGCCAGCGCGGCGATGAGCTTCTCGAGCGTGACGGTGATCGGGAACGCGCTGCGGCTGCGGCGCGCGAGGCTGGGCTGAGCCGCCGCGCCCGGGCGCCCCGGGCGCTCGGCGGGCTTCGGGCTCCTCCCGGACCTACGGCGGGGCGGGACGCGAACCGCGCTCCCCGCGCGGTCGTGCGGGGAGCGCGCGCCGGCGCCTCGCGTCACTTCGCGGTCGCCTTGGCCGGCTTCTCCACCGGGGCGTTGAGGATGGTGCCCGCCACCGCGCCGAGCGCGGCCCCGCCGATGGCGAACAGCCCGCCCACGCCGATCACCCCGAAGGCGGTGCTGAAGTAGATGATCGTCCGCACCAGCAGCCCAGGGCGCAGCGGCACGCCGAACATGCCACCGGCGAGGAGCACGCCCGCGAACCCGCCGTAGTACATGGCCGGGAGCAGCCCGACGAAGAGGAACAGCGCGAGTCCGATACCGGCGCCCACCAGGGTGGAGGTCTTGCGGGTCATGGCGTTCTCCTTTCCTTCTGCGTGATTGCCCGACGCACACTCGAAGTGCATCGGGCCTGCCAGGGAGGGCCGCCCGGATCTCGCGGGGTTCCAAGGTCGGCTGTCGGCTTTCCTGGACCGGCCGACGCGGTGGACGACAGCGCCTGCGCCCGGCGGGGGCGGGAGCGGCGTCCCCGGGGCTCAGGTCTGCTCGGGGCCGATCCAGGCCGGCCCGGCGGGAGGCGGCGCCGCCTCGGCCAGCAGCCGCAGCATCTCCAGGGGCTCGGCCGCGACCACCACCCGATCGCGCTGCGGCCTGGCGACGAAGCCCTCCTCGACCGCGTGGTCGAAGAAGGCCGTGAGTGGCCGGTAGTAGCCTTCGACGTCGAGCAGCCCGAAGGGCTTCTGGTGCAGGCCGAGCTGCGCCCAGGTCAGGATCTCGGCGAACTCCTCCAGGGTCCCGAAACCGCCCGGGAGCGCCACGAAGGCGTCGGCCAATTCCGCCATCCGCGCCTTGCGCGCGTGCATGGAGGGGACGACCTCGAGCCTGCTCAATCCCGTGTGGGCAATCTCCCTTTGCTCCAGGGCGCTCGGAATGACGCCGATCACGTCTCCGCCGCGGGCCAGGGCGGCGTCGGCCACGGCGCGCATGAGCCCCACCGCCGAGCCCCCGTAGACGAGGGTACTCCCGCGCTGCGCAACGGCATTTCCCAATTGCCGCGCCGCGTCGAGATAGGCGGGACGGCGGCCGTTGCTGGAGCCGCAGAAGACGCAAATCGATCGCAGTTGCATTCCTTTTCTCTCTTGGTGCGGGTGGATGCTGTAGGATGCATCGCCCTCAGATGAAAAAGGTCGTCGGACGCCCCCAATGAGGCATCGACGACCAGAGTAGTCTCTGGTGAGGTACGCGGGCCGTTTTTCTACCCTCTCACGTGGAGTTGGCGATGAGCGTGGCTGGCACCAAGAGCATCGAGACCGAGGCGCCGCAGGCGTCCCCCGGGGCGTTGCTCGCCTTCTGGAACAACCCCATCGGCAAGAAAGCGCTGATGTCGCTGACGGGGATCATCCTTTCCCTGTATGTGTTCGCCCACCTGCTGGGCAACATGCAGATCTATGTGGGCGCCGAGGCGATCAACGGCTACGCCCACCTCCTCCACAAGAATCTGGCCCTGCTCTGGACCGCCCGGGTCGTGCTGCTCGCGGCCGTCCTGGTCCACGCGCTCGCCGGCGTGCAACTCTACCTCAACAAGGCGAACACCCGCCCGGTACAGTACGCGGAGCGGGTCAACATCATCTCCACCACCGCCTCCCGGACCATGATCTGGAGCGGCGTCCTCATCTTCGCGTTCGTCATCTACCACGTGCTCGACCTCACCGTGGGCGTCGCCCACGCCGGCCCGTACGAGGACGTGATGCCGTACCAGAACGTGCTGAGCGGCTTCCGGTTCCTGCCGGCCGCGATCGCCTACGTGGTGGCGATGGTGGGCGTCGGCTTCCACCTGTGGCACGGGCTCTACAGCCTCTTCCAGTCGCTCGGCATGTCGCACCCCCGCTACACGCCGATGGTCCAGAAGGGCGCGGCCATCGTCGGCACGCTCGTGGCCCTCGCCAACATCTCCGTCCCGATCGCGGTGCTCACCGGGCTGCTCAGGTAAGGACGACATGACCGACCTCAACTCCAAGATCCCCGCAGGTCCGCTCGAGAAGAAGTGGGACGAGCACAAGGCCCACCTCAAGCTCGTCAACCCCGCCAACAAGCGCAAGCACACGGTCATCGTGGTCGGCACCGGCCTCGCCGGCGCCTCCGCGGCCGCGTCGCTCGGTGAGATGGGCTACAAGGTCCTGTCCTTCTGCTTCCAGGACAGCCCGCGCCGCGCCCACTCCATCGCCGCGCAGGGCGGCATCAACGCCGCGAAGAACTACCAGAATGACGGCGACAGCGTGTACCGGCTGTTCTACGACACCATCAAGGGCGGCGACTTCCGCGCCCGCGAGGCGAACGTCTACCGCCTCGCCCAGGTGTCGGTGAACATCATCGACCAGTGCGTCGCGCAGGGCGTGCCGTTCGGGCGCGAGTACAGCGGCACGCTGGCGAACCGCTCCTTCGGCGGCGCCCAGGTGTCCCGCACCTTCTACGCCCGCGGCCAGACCGGCCAGCAGCTGCTCCTCGGCGCCTACCAGGCGCTGATGAAGCAGGTGTCGGCGGGCACGGTGGTGCACCACTCGCGCCGCGAGATGCTGGAGCTGGTGGTGGTCGACGGCCGCGCCCGCGGCATCGTCACCCGCAACCTCGTCACCGGGAAGATCGAGTCGCACGTCGCCGACGCGGTGGTGCTCTGCACCGGCGGCTACGGCAACACGTTCTACCTCTCCACCAACGCCAAGGGCTGCAACGCCTCGGCGATCTGGCGGGCCCACCGCAAGGGCGCGTTCTTCGCGAACCCCTGCTACACGCAGATCCACCCCACCTGCATCCCGAAGTCGGGCGAGTACCAGTCGAAGCTCACCCTGATGAGCGAGTCGCTCCGCAACGACGGCCGCGTCTGGGTGCCGAAGAAGAAGGGCGACCACCGGCCGCCCAACGAGATCCCCGAGGACGAGCGCGACTACTACCTCGAGCGCGTCTACCCGTCCTTCGGCAACCTCGCCCCGCGCGACGTCTCCAGCCGCCAGGCCAAGTACGCCTGCGACGAGGGGCGCGGCGTGGGTCCGGGCGGGCTCGGCGTCTACCTCGACTTCGGCGACGGCATCAAGCGGCTCGGCAAGAAGGTCATCGACGAGCGCTACGGCAACCTGTTCGAGATGTACGAGCGGATCACCGGCGATGACCCGCACGTCGTCCCGATGCGCATCTACCCGGCGGTCCACTACACCATGGGCGGCCTCTGGGTGGACTACAACCTCATGAGCTCGATCCCCGGGCTCTTCGTGGGCGGCGAGGCCAACTTCTCCGACCACGGCGCCAACCGGCTCGGCGCGAGCGCGCTCATGCAGGGGCTCGCCGACGGCTACTTCGTCCTCCCCTTCACGGTGAGCGACTACCTGGCCTCCGGCGGCTACGCCAAGGTGGACACCAACCACGCGGCGGTGAAGGACGCCGAGCGCGAGGTGCAGGGGCGGCTCGACAAGTTCCTCGCCATCAACGGCAAGAACAGCGTCGACCACTTCCACCGGGCCCTCGGCGAGATCATGTGGGAAGACTGCGGCATGGCGCGCAGCAAGGAGAGCCTCACCCGCGCGCTCGAGCAGATCCCGAAGCTCCAGGAGCAGTTCTGGAGCGACCTGCGCGTCACCGGCGCCGGCGCGGACCTGAACCAGGAGCTGGAGAAGGCCGGCCGCGTGGCCGACTTCTTCGAGCTCGCCCAGCTCCTCTGCTACGACGCCCTGAAACGCGAGGAGTCGTGCGGCGGCCACTTCCGCGTCGAGCACCAGACGCCGGACGGTGAGGCGAAGCGCAACGACGCGGAGTTCGCCTACGTCGCCGCTTGGGAATGGAAGGGAGCCGACGAGACGCCCGAGCTGCACAAGGAGCCCCTCGTCTACGAGAACATCCAGCTCGCCACCCGGAGCTACAAGTGAGACTGACACTCGAGATTTGGCGCCAGAAGAACGGGTCCGACCCCGGTCGCTTCGTCACCTACGAGGTCGAGGCGAACGAGCACATGTCGTTCCTGGAGATGCTCGACGTCCTCAACCAGGGGCTCATCGCCAAGGGAGAGGAGCCGGTCGCCTTCGACAACGACTGCCGCGAGGGCATCTGCGGCATGTGCGGCTTCCTCATCGACGGCCAGGCCCACGGGCCGAACCACCCCGGCACCGTGTGCCAGCTGCACATGCGGTTCTTCCATGACGGGCAGAAGCTCCGGCTCGAGCCCTGGCGCGCCGCCGCCTTCCCGATCGTGAAGGACCTGGTCGTGAACCGCAGCGCCCTCGACCGCATCATCGCGGCCGGCGGCTACAACTCGGTGCGCACCGGCAGCGCCCCCGAGGCCAACGCCATCCTGATCAACAAGAACGACTCCGATCAGGCCATGGAGGCGGCCGCCTGCATCGGCTGCGGCGCCTGTGTCGCCGCCTGCCCGAACGCCGCCGCGGCGCTCTTCACCGGCGCCAAGATCACGCAGCTCAGCCTGCTGCCCCAGGGCCAGCCCGAGCGCTACATCCGCGTGATCAACATGGCGGGCCAGCACGAGTCCGAGGGCTTCGGCCACTGCACCAGCATCGGCGAGTGCCAGGCGGTCTGCCCGGCCGGCATCAAGATCGAGGTCATCGCCCGGATGAACAAGGACTTCATCCGCGCGAGCCTGAAGCGGCGCGAGACCACGCCGCCGGCCACGATCTCGAAGTCCGGCTCGCCTTACGCCTGAGCCCCGTCTCCGGCCTCCATCCGTTCCGCGCCCGGGCCCGTCGGCCCGGGCGTTTTTTCTTGGCGAGGGGTGGCGCTGTCCCATTCCGCCGGCGGGGCTGCCGGGGCCGCCCCCTCCGTCCGCCGCGGCCCTGGCACCACCCAGCGCGACGGCGGCGCCGCCTTCGCGTCGGCGAGGCCGCCGTAGAGCGCGTCGTAGGCCTCCCGCATCTCCTCGACCGCGAACTCCCGGGCCACCAGCCCGCGCGCCGCCTGGCCCGCTCGCCGGGCGGTGATCGGGTCGCGCAGCGCCGCCCCGATGCGCGCCGCCAGGGCGGCCGGCGCGCCCGGAGGCGCGAGCCAGCCGGTCACGCCGTCGTGGACGATCTCCGGGGTGCCGCCCACGGCGGTGGCCACCACCGCGCACCGCGCGGCCATGGCCTCGAGCACGGCGTTGGAGATCCCCTCGGAGTAGCTCGACGAGACCGCCACCGCGGCGCGGGCCACGAGGGCCGGGACGTCGGCGCGGTGGCCGAGGAAGAGCACGCGGTCCTCGATCCCGAGGCGGCGCGCCTGGGCCTCGAGCAGCGGCCGGCGCACGCCGTCGCCCACCAGGGCCAGCTGCGCCTGCGGGAACTCCCGCAGGACGAGCCGCATGGCCGCGAGGAGATCCGGCTGCCCCTTCACGGGGTGGTGCATGTTGGCGACGTTGATCACGGTGAGGCGTCCGAAGTCCGGCGCGCCGGGAGCCGGGGCGGCCTCGGCGGCGGCGTCGAAGGCGGCGAGGTCCAGCCCGTTGCGCAGCACCACCATCTTGGACGGGTCCACCCCGTCCCGCAGGCAGAGGTCGCGGATGCACAGGGCGTTCACCAGCACGCGCGTGGCGAGGTGGGAGACGCCGCGCAGGAGCTGGTAGCGCACCGGGTCGAGCGCGTGGGCCAGGTCCACCCGGGTGACGATCGACGGCACGCCGGCCAGCCGCGCGGCGAGCGTGCCCACCACGTCGGTGAAGAAGTCCTGGCTGTGCACGAGCGCGATGCGCTCCCGGCGGATCCGGTCGGACAGCTGCTTCACGAGCCACGCGGTGCGGGGGGTGCCCAGGGAGCGCACCGGCACCTCGTCCACCCGCACCCCCATCTCGCGCAGGTCGGCCATGTGCTCCCCCTCGGCGCGGAAGCAGGCCACCAGCGGCTCCCAGCGGCTCCGGTCGAGGGTGCGCAGGTGCAGCATCGTCTGGCGCTCCTGCCCGCCGAGCAGGAACCGGTTCTGGAACACGAGCACCGTCCGCGGCCCGGTCACGGCGCCCCTCCCCCGGCCGACATGCGCGCGTGCAGGCGCGAGAGCCGCGACAGCGCGAGGCCGGCGGCGAACAGGAGGTAGAGCGTGTACGAGTAGGAGTAGCCGTTCACCAGCTCGCAGAGCAGGTAGCCCGCGAGCGCCGCGAAGACCGCCCGGGCCTCGCGCCCGACGAGCGGATCGCGCCCGGCGCGCCAGGTGCGCCAGAGCACCGCCGCGACGAAGCCGAAGAAGGCGACCAGCGCGAAGATCCCGAGCTCGCCCAGGATCTCCATGAAGACGTTGTGGGCGACGAGGTGCCGCCCGCCCGCCGAGAGCGGCGCGTAGCGATCCCACGCGTGCACGAACCCGCCCGCGCCCACGCCGGTGAAGGGCCGCTGCTCGAAGACGGCGCCGAGCACCTTCCAGGCGTTCTCGCGCCCCTCCACCGAGGCGTCGGTGGAGAGATCGGCGAGGGTGCTCGAGCGCTGCCAGAAGGTCCGCGGGGCGAAGGCCGCCACCGCCGACGCCAGCCCCACCGCGACCACCACGCCCTTCAGCACCGCCGAGCGGCCGCCGCGCAGCAGCACCAGCCCGAGCGCCAGGATGGTGGCGATGAGGCCGGAGCGCGAGCCGGTGAGCACGACGGCGGCGAGCTGGGCCGGGATCGCGATCGCCAGCAGCGCCCGCAGCCAGGTCCGGCGGGTGCCGCCGAAGGCGGCGATGGCGAACGGCAGCGCCACCACGAGCCCCATGGCGAGCCGGTTGGGGTCCGCGTAGATGCCGCGCCAGTGCGTGCGCGTGCCCTCCACCAGGTGCTCGCCGGCCAGCCACACCCGGATGCCGCCCAGCGCCGGGGCGAGCGAGGCCACCGCCCCCACCGCCAGGAAGGCGCGGAGCCGGCGCGCGCTGTCGAGCGCGTTCAGCAGGGCCACGTAGATCACCACCAGCTTCGCGATGTCCAGGACGGCGGCGAGCGTGGCGGGCCGATAAATGGACCAGACGATCGAGAGCCCGGCGATGGCCGCGTAGGCGAAGAGCAGCGGCGCCGCCAGCCCGCCGAGCCGGAGCCGCTCCCCGGAGACGATCCGCCGGGCCAGCACCGCCCCGGCGCAGACGAAGGCGGCGAGCAGGCCGAGCCGAAGCACCTCGACGTCGGGGAACCAGTACGCCGGGCTGGCGTAGAGCTGGCCGATGAAGAGGAGCGCGCCGGCGAAGGCGATCGTTCCCCAGCGCGCGCCCGCGCGGGTGAAGATCCGCTCCTCGCCCCGCGCGAACCCGAGGCCAGCCGCATCCACCTGCGCGAAGGACATCCCCGCCTCGCTCTCTCTCCGGCGCCTCAGGCGGCGCGACGACCCTCGAGGAGCGCGGCGACGTGCGCGCGCATCTCGTCCACCTTCGCCTCCCAGGCCTCTCCCCGCATCCGCTCCGACTGCTCCGGCCGGGGCCCGCCCGCCTGGAGGGCGCCGGCCACCGCCGCCAGGAACTCACCCTCGCTCCGGGCCACCGTGCAGCCGGAGATGGCGCGCAGCTCCGGCAGGTCGGTGCAGACGTTCGGCAGCCCGGCCGCGACGTACTCGCGGGCCTTGAGCGGGTTGGCGTGACGGGCCAGCTCGTTCTGCCGGAACGGCGTGAGCGCCACGGTCATGCCCTTGCAGTACCCGGGCAGCTCCTGGTACGGGCGCGGGCCGAGCAGGTGGACGTTGCGCGCGCCATCGAGCGCGGCGGTGGAGGTGACGCTCCGGCCGATGAGGACCACGGAGGCCCGCGGGAAGGCGTCGGCCACCCGGCGCACCAGCGTCAGGTCGATCCAGTCGGCCAGCAGGCCGTGGAAGCCGATGACCGGCCCCGGCAGGCGGGCGAGGTCGGGCGGTACGCGGGTGTCCGGCAGGAGCGCCCGCCGGAAGTGCTCGAAGTCCACCCCGTGTCGCACCAGCACCGTGCGCGGGTTCAGGCGCGCCTTCGCCTCGCGCAGCGGCTCCGCGCTGGCGAAGACCAGGTCCGCGCGCCGCAGCAGCTTCGCCTCGAGCTCGGCCACCGCGCTCGACGCGTCGCTGAAGGCCGAGAACTGATCCACCACGTGGTAGATGACCAGCTCCTCCCCCAGCGTCCCAGCCACCGCCGCCGCGGTGGGGAGGTAGGACCAGCTGATGGGGCGCCTCATCCCCAGGCGGCGCATGGCGGCCCGCACCTGCAGCCGGAGCGCCACGCGGTTGAAGGCCTGGATCGCCCCGGAGCCGTAGGCCGGGACGTAGAGCGGCGGGAGCACGTGGATGTTCGGCTCGACCTCGCGGACGCCGCGCGCCGCGTCGCGCAGCTTCTTCCAGGCGCGCCGGGCGTCGTGGGCGCTCGCGCGGGGCGCGCGGTTCCCGAGGGAGTTCACCCAGAGCACGCGGTTGTCGCGCGCCAGGATCCGCATGATGTGGGTCTTCGAGAGGGGGTCGCCGTCCCAGTCGTTCGAGAAGCAGACGATGTCCCGGCCGCGTAGGGCTTGCACGGCTACAAGGTGGGCGCCCGGGCTCCGACCCGGCCACCGCTCGGAAGGGGAGGACCGCCCTGCAGGGCCGAGTAGATGGCCCAGAGATCGTCCACGGGATCGCGCAGCGGGGCGACCGAGGCCCGCGGCCTGGGCGCCCGCCCGGCCTCGACGAGCCGCTCCGCCAGGGCGCGCGCGTCCCCCACCGGGAAGAGCAGGCAGCCGGGCGGGCGCAGGCCAACGTCGCTCGCCACCACCAGCCGCCCCACCGCGAGCGCCTCGCGCACGCTCACCGAGTCGCCGTCGGTCCGGCTGGGGCGGACGAACACGTCGCAGACGCGCATGGTCGCGACCGCCGCCGGGTGCTCGAGCTCCCCGAGCGCGTACACCCCGCCCGACTCCCCGGCGCTGGCGGCGAGCCCGCGGCGGGTGCCCGGGCCGAACACCACCAGGCCGGCGCGCGGCCAGCGGGCGCGGACCCGCTCGAAGGCCGGCACGAGCAGATCCTCGCCGTAGGTCGGGCCTGGGGCGAGCGCCGCGCAGTAGAGCGGCGTGTGGCGCAGGCGGACCGCGGCGAGCGCCGGAGGGGCGACCCCCGGCTCGGCCAGCGAGGGCGAGAAGGGCGAGAGGACCGTGAGCAGCCGGCGCGGGACCCCGGCCGCGGCCAGCGCGGCCGCGATGGGCTCGTTCACCGCGACCACCTTCCCGTAGCCCGCGCTGGCGGTGCGCGCCAGCAGCCGCCGGTCGGCGGAGCCGGCGAGCCACGGCGGGCAGTGCCCGGAGTGGATGGTGAGCACGCCGTGCGGGCCGAAGGGGCGGCGCGCGCGGCCGGCGGCGAGCGCGACCATCCAGCTCTTCACGTTGGCGCCGTTGGTGTGGACGTGGAGCAGCCAGCCCTCGAGCGCGGCCGCCGCCAGCGCCGCGCCGTAGGCGGCGGGGCCCCGCGCCGGCACCCGCTCCACCCCGGCGCGGCGGCCGCTGCCGATGTCGAGGACCCGCACCCGCGCCCCCCGCTCCCGGAGCGCGCGCGCCAGGCCCGCCACGTGGACCGAGATCCCGCCGTGCGGGGGCGGCCAGTTGCCGACGAGCGCGATCTTCAAGACGCGGCCCTCCCCTCCGCGCCCGGCGCGCCCTCCAGCGGTTTTTCGCCCTCGGCCTGATCCGGCCGCTCCCCCGGGACCGGCCGCTGCAGCCCCATGGTCCCGAACACACCCTCGAGGTTGCAGGCCGCCAGGGCCGGGCTGTACCCGGCCGCCCCGAGCGTGCTGTTCTCCCAGAGCACCTTGCGCCGGAGGGCGAAGCAGTCGGCGCCGCGCCGGTTCTCCTCGTCCTCGGTGGTCACCGCCCCCTGGTAGCCCGCCTCGGCCACCATCCGCCGGACCGCCGGGGTGTGGTAGCCGTTCGGGTAGGCGAAGTGGAGCGGCGCCCGGCCCAGCCGCGCCTCGACGTCGTGGCGCGAGCCCTCGATCTCGGCGCGCGCCCGCGCCGGCGACAGGTTGGCGAGCACCGCGTGGTTCACGGTGTGCCCGCCGATGCGCACCCCCGCCGCCTCGAGCGCCCGGGCCTCCCCCCACCCGATGAGCCGGGTGCCCGGATCGAGGTCCTCCTCGCGCATCCCGAGCCGCGCCTCCAACCCGGCCGCCACGGCGACGAGCAGGTCGTGCGGGAGCGCGGCGATGAGCCGCTCCAGGGTGCTCGCCGGCCCCGGCCCGGCGCAGCGGTCCAGGGCCGCCTGCAGCGCCGGCGCCAGCTCCGCCTCTCGCGGGCGGCGTCCGCGACGGCGCAGCTCGCACAGGCCGGCGTGAATCCGGTCGTGCGGGAGCCGCCGCTCGGTGCCGAGGTAGCCGGTCGGCACGAAGAGCGTGGCCGGCACCCGCAGCGCCTGCAGCACCGGCAGCCCGAAGTCGTGGACCCCGCGGTAGCCGTCGTCGAAGGTGACGGCCACCGCGTCGCGCGGCTCCCGCCGCGGCGCACGCTCGGCCAGGAGCCGGCAGGCGTCCTCCAGCGAGACCAGGTCGCGCTCGCGGGCGAGCTGCTCGAGCTGGGTCTTGAGCGTCTCGGCCGAGATGAGCAGCGAGGGCAGGCCCTGCTGCGCGTCGCCGCGGAAGTCGAGGGTGACGCGGTGATACGAGAGCAGGATGACCCGGCGCCCGCCGGCCAGCTGGCGCCGCCAGGCGTTCACCGCCCAGCGCGCGCCGGCGGTGCAGAGGGCGGCCGCCAGCGCGGCCTTCGCGGTCCGCTGCAGGATCCACCGGAGGCTGTCGTCCGCCCGCTCCGCCATGTCCCGCTCCCGCCTCAGCGCCCGGCGAACCCGCCCATCGCCCCCAGGGCGAGGTTTCGCCGGGCCCGCCGCAACGCCGTCCAGAGCCGCTCGGGCGCGACCGCCCGCGCCGCGCCCCGGGCCCTCGCGAAGGCCCCCTCCGCCGCCCGCAGCACCTCCGCCCGCAGCCCCGGGCCGCGCAGGCGAAGCGCCAC
>JAJXVM010000261.1 GCA_021782135.1 Myxococcales bacterium
GGGGAGAAGGTCAAGCAGCGCGACGCCGCCCGCCGGCTGCTGGCCCTGGCGGCCAAGGCCGGCCTGGGGGCGGACGAGCTGGCCGGCGCGCCGGCCCCCTCGGCCCGGAAGGCCAGATCCGACCCGCTCGCGACCCTGGAGCGGGAGCTCGGGCTCTCGTTCGGGCCGGAGGGGAGGGCCTTCGTCGCCGCCGCGGCGGGCTACGCCCGCGAGCGCGAGATGAAGGCGGCCAAGGACGACGCCTCGGCCCTCGACGCGCTCCTCTCGGCCGGGCTGCCGCCCGGCCACGTGCTGGTGGTCGCGGCCGGCAAGGTGGACGGGCGCCTCCCGCTCGTGAAGAAGCTCGCCGCCGCCGGGCGGCGGGTCGGGCTGGCGATCGGCAGCGAGGGGCCCTTCGGCGCCGAGCGGCCGGTGCTCGGGCCGGTGCTGGAGGCGCTCCTCGCCGGCACCGGCAAGAGCGTGGACCGCGCCGGCGAGGCCCGGCTGGCCGAGCTGGTGGGCGACGACGCGAGGCAGCTCGCGAGCGAGGTGGCCAAGCTGGCCGCCTTCGTCGGCGACCGCAAGGTGATCCGGGCCGCCGACGTGGACGAGCTCGTCACCCGCGTCGCCGCCGACCCCTTCTTCGCCCTCGGGAACGCCGTCGAGGCCCGCGACCTGCCGCGGGCCCTCGGCGTGCTCTCGCGCAGCCTCGCCGACGGCGCGAGCCCGCACATGCTGCTCGGCTCGCTCGCCGCCACGGTGCGGCGGCTGGTGGTCGAGCGCGAGCGGGCGCGGGTGGCGGCGGGCGGCCGGCGCCTGCGCTCGGTGACCGAGTGGGAGGCGCTGGTGCTGCCCGCCATCTCCCGCGAGGAGCTGGGGCAGAAGAAGCCCTACGGGTTCTGGATGAAGTACCAGGCGGCGCTGCGCTACGGGCGCGGTGAGCTGCTCGACTTCCTCGCGGCGCTGGCCGAGAGCGACGTCGCCATGAAGACCGGAGGCGAGGGGCGGGTGCTGCTGGAGCGCGCCCTGCTCCGCTTCCTTTCCAGCGAACCGACGACGAGAGGCGAAGCGTGAGCGAACGACTCCTGGTGACGAGCGCCCTGCCGTACGCCAACGGCTCCATCCACCTCGGGCACCTGGTGGAGTACATCCAGACCGACGTCTACGTGCGCTGGCGGCGCGCGGCCGGCGACGACGTGACCTACGTCTGCGCCGCCGACTCGCACGGCACGCCGATCGAGGTGAACGCCGCCAAGGCCGGCATGAGCCCCAAGGCGTTCGTGGAGAAGTACCGGGCCGAGCAGCACGCCGACTTCGGCCGCTTCGGGGTGGAGTTCTCGACCTACTACACCACCGACTCCCCCGAGAACGCCCGCTGGGCCAACCGCGTCTACCGGGCCCTCAAGGCGAAGGGGCTCATCTACAAGAAGTCGGTGGAGCAGCTCCACTGCGAGCACGACCGCCGCTTCCTGCCCGACCGCTTCGTGAAGGGCACCTGCCCCAAGTGCGGCTCGCCGGATCAGTACGGCGACGGCTGCGAGAAGTGCAACGCCATCTACGACCCGCGCGAGCTGAAGGAGCCGCGCTGCGTCCTCTGCGGCAACGCGCCGGTGGTGCGCTCGAGCGACCACGCCTACGTCGATCTCCAGAAGGTGGAGCCCGAGATCCGCGCCTGGGTGGAGGCGCCCGGCCACCTCGAGCCGGCGGTGCGCGAGCAGGTGAAGGGCTGGCTCGCCGATCTGCAGGACTGGTGCATCACCCGCGACGCGCCCTACTTCGGGTTCCCGCTCGACGACCCGGAGTTCCCCGGCAAGTTCCTCTACGTCTGGCTCGACGCCCCCATCGGCTACATCGCCTCGGCCGAGCACCACTTCGCCGAGGAGTCGAAGGAGCGGCTCACGCCGGCCGAGTTCGAGGCCCGCTACCTCGCCCCCGGCACCCCGGCGCGGCTCGAGCACTTCATCGGCAAGGACATCCTGCGCTTCCACGCCGTCTTCTGGCCGGCCATGCTGCGGGCGGCCGGGCTCAAGACCCCCGATCGCGAGGCGGTCCACGGCCACCTCACCGTGAACGGCGAGAAGATGTCGAAGTCGCGCGGCACCTTCATCACCGCGAGGACCTACCTCGACACCGGGCTCGACCCGGAGCTGCTCCGCTACTTCTACGCCGCCAACCTCGGCCCCGGCATCTCCGACCTCGACCTCTCGCTCGAGGAGTTCCGCAACCGCGTCAACGCCGACCTCGCCAACAACATCGCCAACCTCGCCTCGCGCGTGGCGGCGCTCGTGCCCCGCGCCGGCGAGCCGCTCGACGAGGCGCCGGAGCCGGCCATCGCCGAGGCCACCCGCGCCGCGCTCGACGCCGGAAGCCGGGCCTACCTGGCGCTCGAGCTCCGGGAGGTCGTCCGGCAGGCGAACCTGGTGGCGGGGCTCTGCAACCGCCGCATGCAGGAGGCGAAGCCGTGGGAGGATCCGGCCTCGCCCGCCTCCCGCGCGCTCCTCTTCTCGGCGGCCAAGGCGCTCGCCGGCGTCGCGGTGCTGCTCGGCCCGGTGATGCCCGGGTTCTGCGCGAAGCTGCTGGCCGCCTTCGGCCAGGCGCGGCCGGAGCGCTGGGACGAGGGGTACGACCCGTTCGCCGGCGCCCCGGTGCGGGTGGCCGAGAAGCCGCCGCAGATCGCCCGCGTGGACGCCAAGGTGGTCGAGAAGCTCATCGCGCCGGCCGAGCCGCCGAAGTCGGCGAAGGGCGCCAGCCCGGCCGAGGGCGCCGCGAAGGCCAGCGCCCGCCCGGCGGCGGCCCCCGCGCCGGTCCCGGGGGTGATCCAGTACGAGGACTTCGCCCGGGTGGAGCTCAAGGTGGCGCAGGTGCGTTCGGCCGAGAAGGTGGAGAAGGCCGACAAGCTCCTCAAGCTCACGGTGGACGCGGGCGAGCCCGAGCCCCGGACCATCGTGGCCGGGATCGCCCTCGCCTATCCCGACCCGCAGGCGCTCGTCGGGAAGAGGATCGTGGTGGTGGCGAACCTCGCGCCGCGGGCGCTGCGCGGCATCACCTCGCAGGGCATGCTCCTCGCGGCGGGCGAGCCGCCCAACCTCACCGTGGTCCAGGTCGGCGACTCGATCGCGCCGGGCACGCGGGTGAAGTAGGTGCCGCGCCTCCTCGACTCCCACGCCCACCTCGACCGCGAGGACTACGCCGCCGACCGCGACGAGGTGATCGCGCGGGCGGTGGCGGCCGGGGTGGGGCGGATGGTGCTCGTCGGCCTCTGGCGCCGGCCGGGCTCCTTCGGCGACGCCCTCGAGCTGGCGACGGCCCGCCCCGACCTCTTCAGCGCCACCGCCGGCGTCCACCCGCACGAGTCGGTGGACGTGCCGGCGGAGGACTGGGCGCTCCTCGAGCGGCTGGCCGCCGATCCGCGGGTGGTCGGGGTGGGGGAGACCGGGCTCGACTTCCACTACGACCACTCGCCGCGCGAGGTGCAGGAGGCCGCCTTCCGGCGCAGCCTGCGCCTGGCCCGGGCGGTGGACAAGCCGGTGGTGATCCACCTGCGCGAGGCCGACGAGGTCTGCGCCCGGGTCCTGGCCGACGAGGGGCTGCCGGCGGCCGGCGGGGTGATGCACTGCTTCACCGGCGGCTGGGAGCGGGCGCGCACCTGGCTCGACGCCGGGCTGTACCTCTCGGTGGCCGGCGTGGTCACCTTCCGGAACGCCGACGACCTGCGCGAGGCGGTGCGGCGGGCGCCGCGCGACCGGGTGCTCATCGAGACCGACTGCCCGTTCCTCGCCCCGGTCCCGTTCCGGGGCAAGCGCAACGAGCCGGCCTTCGTGGCCAGGACCGCCGAGAAGGTGGCCGAGCTCTGGGGCGTGGGCGTGGACGAGGTGGGCGAGCGCACCGCCGAGAACGCCCGCCGGCTGTTCCGCTTGCCGTAGGCGCGCTCCGCGAGGCCGCGCGCGGGCCCGCCGCGACCCGCGGCTACCCGCCCCAGCTCCCCCACTCGTCGGCGGTGTCGGGCGGCTCGGCGCCCCGGGCGCGCTCCTTCCACTCCACCACCGGCCAGCCGCGCCGCTCCGCGGCGACCCGGAACGGAGCCTTCGGGTTGACCACCACCGGGTTGCCCACGGCCTCGAAGAGCGGCTCGTCGGCGATCGAGTCGGAGTAGAGCCAGCTCTGCGCCAGATCGAGGTCGTACTGCTCGGCGAGCCGCTCGATGGCGGCGCGCTTGCCTTCGCGGAAGACCACCGGCGGGACGATCTGATCCGTCGCGCGCCCGTCCACGATGCGGGTGCGGGTGCCGATGGCCGCGTGGACGCGCAGGTGGCGCGCCACCTCGTCCACGATGTACTGGGGGGAGCCGGAGGCCACCAGCACGAAGTGGCCGGAGAGCAGGTGCTTGCGGATCTGCCGCACCGCGCCGGTGGTGATGCGCTTGCGCAGGTGCCGCTGGAAGCAGGCGTGGGCGTGCGCCTTGATCTCGTCGGCGCGCAGGCCCACGTGGCACTTCGAGCCCACCTCCACCATGTCCTGCTCGGTGAGCCGGTGGCGGGCGTACTCGTAGATGATGCGCGGGACGCGCGCGCGCACCTCCGGCAGCATCAGCTTCTCGCTGTAGAGGTACCAGGTGAAGATGGTCCCGGCGTTGCCGTCGAGGAGCGAGTCGTCGACGTCGAAGATCGCCGCGACGCGGCCGAACGGGACCACGCGACCCTCCCTCGCCGCCGCTAGCCGGCGGCCGGCTCGCCGCCGCCCTGGGGCGCCGCGCCGCCGTCTCCAGGCGCCTGCTTGGCCGGCTCCGCCTCGAGGGCGGGGGCGGGCGCCGCGGGCTCGGTCTCGGCCGGGGCGGTGGAGTGGGCCGGCTCCTCGGGAGCGGGCTCGCTCGCCTCGACCTTCTGGGCCAGGGCGGCGAAGGGGTTGTGGGTCAGGCCGGGCTTGGCGCCGCGCGACTGCGGGCCCTTGTCGCCGGGCAGGCGCGGGCCGGTGTAGCCGC
>JAJXVM010000262.1 GCA_021782135.1 Myxococcales bacterium
CCCCGCGGGCCGCCCGCCCGGCGGACAGCCGTCGGAGGGCGGCTGGGGCGGAGCCCCTCACGCCCCGCTCACGCCGCCGCCCGCCGGGTGGGAGCGGAGCGCCCCCTTCGTCGATCGCCGCGCCCTCGGCTTCCTCGGCGCCTACCTCCAGACCTGGAAGCTGGTGGCCTTCGACCCGGCGCAGTTCTTCCGCTTCGTCCGGGTGAACCAGAGCGGCAGCGCGGTGCTCTTCGGCGTGGTCGCGCTCACGGTCGGCAACTGGTTCCAGACCCTCTACGGCTACATGGTGTCGAGCGCCGCGGTCGGGCTCTTCGACGAGATGCTGAAGAAGATCCCGCAGGGCCGCGGCGGGGTGGATCACGCCCTGGTCACCGCGCTCGTGTCGCGCACCACCTTCGCCGGCGTGCTGGCGCAGCTGGTGATGGCCCCGCTGGCCGCGCTCTTCGTGCTCTACGTCACCGCCGGGGTGATGCACCTGCTGCTCCTGCTCTTCCGGGCGGCGCCGCGCGGCTTCGACGCCACCCTGACCGCGGTGGGCTACGCCTTCGGTCTCTTCGTGCTGCAGGCGGTGCCGGTCTGCGGCTACCCGGTGGCGGCGGTCTGGTTCCTCGCGGCGGTCATCCTCGGGCTCGGGGAGACGCAGCGCTGCGGGCCGGGGAAGGCGGCCGCGGCGGCGCTCCTGCCGCTCGGGTTCGTCTGCTTCTGCTGCGGCGGCGCGGTGGCCACCATGCTCGCCGGCCTCGGCACCCTCAGCTCGCAGGGAGAGTAGCCGATGGCGAGGCGTGCGCGCGCCCGCCGGCCGTTCGGCCACCTGGAGGTCTTCGCGCTGCTCGCGGCGGCGAGCTTCCTCGCGGCGCGCTTCTTCCCCGTCCTGGCGCTGCGCCTGCGCTGCCCGATGCTGTCGCTCACCGGCTGGCCCTGCCCGACCTGCGGGATGACGCGCGCCTTCGTGCGGCTCGCCCACGGCCGGCTCCCGGGCGCGCTGGCGGCGAGCCCGCTCGGCGCGCTGCTCGCCGCCAGCGCCTGGGCCTTCGCCGCGGTGGCCCTCCTCGCCTGGGCGGCGGGGCGGCCGCTGCCGGCGCCTTCCGCGCCGGCGCAGCGCGCGCTGGCGACGGCGGTGGTGACGCTCGCCGCGCTGAACTGGACCTGGCTCTGCCTCGTCCGCTGGAGGTCCTCTTGAACCCGCCGCTCCTCACCTCGCTCGTGCTCGTCGCGCTCGCCTACCTGATGGGCTCGGTGCCCTTCGGGCTGCTCGTGGTCCGGATGGTCGCGGGCGTGGACGTCCGCGCCGTCGGCTCGGGCAACATCGGGGCCTCGAACGTGTCCCGCGCCGCCGGCAAGCTCGCGGGGGTGGTGACGCTGCTCTTCGACGCCGGCAAGGCGGCGCTCCCCATGATCCTCACCCGCTCGCTCCTGCGCGGCTCGTACGGCGACGCCGCCGCGGCCCACCTCGAGCTGCTGGTCGGGGTGGCCGCCTTCACCGGCCACTGCTTCCCGGTCTGGCTCCGGTTCAAGGGCGGCAAGGGGGTGGCCACCGGCCTGGGGGTGTTCGCGGTGCTGGCGCCGCCGGCGGCGCTGGCGGCCCTGGCCGCCTTCGCGCTGGTCTTCGCCGTCACGCGCATCGCCTCGGTGGGCTCGCTCATCGGGACCACCGTCTGCGCCGGGGGGGCGATCTGGATCCACGGCTGGGGGACCGAGGTCGCCTGGGGGGCGCTGTTCGTCGGCGCGGTCATCTTCTGGCGCCACCGCGGCAACCTGGCGCGCCTGTTCCACCGGCGCGAGATCAAGGTGTAGGGGGCAGGGAGGACCGCATGCAGGACTACCCGGTCGTCACCGAGGAGAAGGTGCGCTTCTCGGACATCGACGTGTTCGGCCACCTCAACAACGCCGTCTTCCTCCAGTACTTCCAGCAGGCGCGGGTCGCCTACTTCGAGGAGGTCGCCCTCTTCGGCGGGAGCGGGCGCGGCGACCAGAACCTCATCGTGGCCGAGAACCTGTGCCGCTACCTCGCGGAGGGGCGCTACGGGGACGTGGTCCGCTGCGGCGCCCGCTTCAGCAAGCTCGGCAACAAGTCCTGCGTGCAGGAGTACCGGCTCGAGGTGGCGGGGCGGCCCATCGCCGAGGGGCACACGGTGCTGGTCTACTACGACTACGTGAACCGCCGGACGGAGCGCATCCCCGACACCCTGCGGGCGAAGATCCGCGAGATCGAGGCGCGGGTCGGGCGGACCCTCTAGCCGCCGGTGATCGGGGCGGCGGGGCCGCTCCTCAGCGGAGCAGCGACTTCACGAGGTGCGCCCCGAGCTCGCGCAGCCCGGCGTCGAGCGCGGCGCTGCCCTTGTCCGACTCGAGCGTGGCCCGCAGCGCCTCCGGCGCCAGCCCGAGCTCGAGGTTCACCCGGACCAGCACCGCCGAGAGGGCCGGGCCGGCCTCCGCCGCCTTCACCTTGCCGCCGCGCTCCTGCAGCGCCTTCGCGACCCGGTCCATGAGCGCGTCCTCGCTGGTGCGCGGGCCCTGCTGGTCGTGGAGCGCCTCCGAGATCCCCCAGTGGAGGTCCTCGAGGATCTCCGGCACGGCGAGCGCCTGGGTGAGCCGCTGGCGGGCCTCCTCCTCGTCCACCGACATCGCGGCGGCGTAGGTGGGGGCGACCAGGGTGACGAGGTCCTTGCGCGGGAAGACGTGCGGGAGGCGCTTCGAGAAGAGGGGCACGGCGGGAGCATACCCCGCGCCGCGCTGCGATGCCGGCTGGTTCAGGGGAGCGCGCCCGCCTCGCCGGGTGCTCGCCGGCGGACGATCCGAGCAGGCGGGCCTCGTGCGGGCGGCGAGGCACCGGCGACGGCGGCGGCGCCGGGGCGCTCACCAGGCTCCTGAACCAGATCCTGTCGCTGCTCGGGGGCGGCCTCTAGCAGGGCCCCGAGGCGCTGGGCCGGCCGGCCTTTGCGGCGGCCGGCCCACCCGCCCGCCGAGTCGGAGGGCTCGACCGTGGGAGGATCGGGGCGTCCCTGCGGCGAACCCTAGACGTTCGTCTCCGCCCGCGCCTCGCCGATGGGGCGCACCAGCACCTGGCGCGGCTTCACCCCGTTCGGCGGCCCGACCACCCCCTCGCGCTCCATGCGCTCGATGATCTTGGCGGCCTTGTTGTAGCCGAGCCGCATCTCGCGCTGGAGCTTCGAGACCGACACCTCCTCCATGCGCGACACCAGGTCCACCGCCTGGTCGTAGACCGGATCGTCCTCGTCGTCGCCGCGCCCGCCGCCCTCGCCGGCGTCGCGGGCCTTGAGGATCGACTGGTCGTAGACCGGCCGCCCCTGCTCCTTGAGGAAGGAGACCACGCGCTCGATCTCGCCCTCGGAGACGAAGGCGCCCTGGACGCGGGTCACCGGCTGGGTGGCGGTGAGCACCAGCATGTCGCCGTCGCCGAGCAGGCTCTCGGCGCCGGGGCCGTTGATGATGGTGGCCGAGTCGTGCCGGCTGGCGAGCCGGAAGGTGATGCGGGCGGGGAAGTTGTTCTTGATCATCCCCGTCACCACGTCGGTGGAGGGGCGCTGGGTGGCCACCATGAGGTGGATGCCGGTGGCCCGCGCCTTCTGCGCCAGGCGCGCCAGCGAGATCTCCACCTCGCGCGGCGCGGTCATCATGAGGTCGGCGAGCTCGTCGATGATGACCACGATGTACGGGAGCTTCTGCGGCTGCTTGCGCTCGTCCCGCGCGGCCACCGGGTCGGCGGGCGGCGGGGCGGTCGGGTCCTCGTACTCCGCCGTGGCGGTGAGCGGCTCGAACCCGGGGGGCGGCTCGCCCATCGAGGCGGCGTCGCGGGCCGGGAAGAGCTCGGCGGCGGGCCGGGAGGGCTCGGCCGTCCCGCCGGCGGCGTCCACCGCCTCGCGGGCCAGGCGCGCCTCGGCCTGCTCCTCGGTCTCGCCGGCGGCCACGTCCACCAGCACCAGCTTCTTCGGCGCCGGGGCGAGCTCCGCCTCCTCGAAGAGCACGCCCTGGGCGCGCTGCTTCTCCACCTTCCCGTTGTAGCTCTTCAGGTCCTTGGAGCCGGTGTCGGCCAGGATCTGGGTGCGCCGCTCCATCTCGTCCACCGCCCACTGCAGGGCGCGGGTGGCCTTCTGCGGGTCGGTGACCACCGGCAGGAGCAGGTGCGGGATGTCCTCGTAGATGGAGAGCTCGGTCATCTTCGGGTCCACCATGATCATCCGCACCTGGTCGGGCGTCTGCCGGTAGAGCATCGACAGGATCATGGTGTTGAGGCCGACCGACTTGCCCGAGCCGGTGGTGCCGGCGATGAGCAGGTGCGGCATCCTCTGGAGGTCCACGCAGTAGGGGATCCCCTCGATGTTCTTGCCGAGGGCGAGCGGGAGCAGCCCGCCGGCGTGGGCGAAGGTCTCCGACTCGAGCACCTCCTTGAGGAACACCGTGGCCCGGTCGCGGTTCGGCACCTCGATGCCCACCACGCCCTTGCCCGGGATGGGCGCGATGATGCGGATGCGCGTGGCGGACAGGGCCATGGTGAGCTCCTTGTCCAGGTTCTCGATCTTGGCGAGCTTCACCCCGGCCACCGGGCTGAACTCGTAGAGCGTCACCACCGGCCCGGGGCGGATGTGGCGGATGACCCCGTCCACGCCGTGGGTCTTGAGGGTGGTGACGATGACGCCGGCGGTGCGCTGCAGCCCGCTCTCGTCCACCTCCTTCTCCACCACCTCGCGCTTGTCGAGGAGCGAGATCGCGGGGAGGGTGAAGACCGCCCCGGACTGGGTGAAGGCGAAGGAGGGCTCCTCCTTCTCCTCCTTGTCCTTCTTCTTCTTGCGCTCCTGCATGGCGGCCGAGAGGACGATCTCCGGGCGCGCCGGCTCGGCGGCGGGCGGCTCCGCGCCGGCCGCGGCAGCGGCGGCGGGCTCCGCGGCGGCCGCCGGCTCGGAGGCGGCC
>JAJXVM010000263.1 GCA_021782135.1 Myxococcales bacterium
GCCTTCCCGATCTCCGCCTTGCCCATGCACACCTCAGGGCGGCGGACTCTGGGCCAGCCTCGTCAGGCGCGGAAGATGCGGTTCACCGGGCGCTTACGGGCGTCGCGGGGCAGGCCGCGGCGATGGCGGGCACGCGCGCCAGCACGTGATCGAGCCGGTCCTCGCGCCGCCCGGTCTTCTCGTCGAAGAGCGGCGTGCCCCCGGTGTAGACCGTCCCCGGAGGATCGCCGTAGGCGTTGAGGCCGCGATCCGAGAGCTCGCGCTCCACGCAGGCACGCCGGCGCGCCGCGGCCTCCTCCGCCGGCGTGGGGAGGGGCGCCACCTCCAGCCTCACCTCGACCGGACCGGCGGACCAGGCGCCGGCGCCGCCGGTCGCCGGGGCTTCGTAGCGCAGCAGGAGCAGGTAGCTGCCCGGCGCCGCGACGGCGCAGCGGTCCTCGAGGTGGATCACGAGCGTCCGCTCCTCGCCCGGACCGAGCTCTCGCGGCGCGCGTGGCCCGGCGCGGCGGGGGGCGAGACACAGGAGCGGCTTCCCCGCCGCGTCGCGCCCCTCGACCTGCAGCAGCTTCGGGTCGAGCTCGAGGCGCGCCCAGCGGTCGCCGTCGTTGCGGAGCCGGACCGCCAGCCGCGTCGGTCCGAGCACGGCGCGCACGCGGGCGGGGGCGCGCAGCACCAGCTTGGCGGCGGGGAAGGGCGGATCGGACAGCGGCTCGGGGGGGGCGTGGGCGCAGGCCGTGGCGGCGAAGGCGACGGCGAGGACGGCGGCGCGGCGGCTCACCGCCTTCCCATACACCTTTCGCGTCCTCCTTGCCCGGAGGGCGGCACTTCCCATAGAACACTCGCATGAGCGACCTCGCGCGCCGCAGCGTCCTGGTGATCGGTGCCGGCGGCCTGGGCGGGCCGGTGGCGCTCACGCTCGCCGCCGCCGGCGTGGGCCGCCTGGTGCTGGTGGACGACGACGCCATCGAGACCTCGAACCTCAACCGCCAGCCGCTCTTCACCGAGAAGGACGTGGGGCAGCGGAAGGCCGCGGCCGCGGCGCAGCGTCTCCGGCGGCTCCACCCCGGGCTCGAGGTCGAGGCGCTCGATCGCCGGTTCGACGACGCTTCTGCCATCGAGCTGGCGCGCTCGGTCGACCTGCTGGTGGACGGCTCGGACAACTTCGCCACCAAGTTCCTGGCGAGCGACGCGGCGGTCGCGACCGGCCGGATGCTCGTGCACGGCGGCGTCCTCCGCTACACCGCCCAGCTGTTCACGGTCGCGCCCGGGGTGGCGGGGTGCCTGCGCTGCCTGTTCGAGGCGGCGCCGCCGCCCGGCTCGGTGCCCACCTGCGCCCAGGCGGGAGTGCTCGGGCCGCTCGCCGGCACCGCGGGCAGCCTCATGGCGCAGGAGGCGCTGCGGCTCCTCGCCGGCGAGCGCGGGGCGTACGCCGGGCGCCTGCTCATCTACGACGCGCGAACGGCGCGGGCGCGCTTCGTCCCGGTGCGCAAGCGGGCGGACTGCCTGGGCTGCGAGGGCGGGCGCCGCGTCGGCGTCGCGGCCGAGCCGGTTCCGGCCGGCGGGGGAGGCGCGGCGTGAGCCGGCTCGACATCCGCCCGTACTCCTGCCCGCTCACCTGGGTGAAGACCCGCATCGCCCTCGAGCGGCTCGCGCCCGGCGAGCGGCTCGAGGTGCTGCTCCCCGAGGGCGAGCCGCTCGAGAACGTGCCCCGGACCGCCGAGGAGGAAGGGCACCTCGTCGTCTCGCGCGCTCCGGCGGCCGCCGAGGGACCGGGTTGCTGGACCGTGGTGCTCGAGAAGGGGACGCCGCGCGACGCGGCGTTCTGAGGAGCGGAGATGGCGCTTTCGGAAGCGGAGATCGCGCGGTACGCCCGGCAGCTGCTCCTGCCGGGCCTGGGCGAGATGGGGCAGGAGCGGCTGAGGGCGGCGAGGGTCAAGGTCTGGGGGGCGGGCCCGCTGGCGGGGCCCGCGCTGCTGTACCTCGCCGAGGCCGGCGTGGGCGCGGTCATCGTGGACGATCCGGGCGTCGTGGGGCCCGCCGACCGCGCCGGCTGGCTCCACGGGCCGTCCGACGAGGGCAAGCCGCGGCTCGACCTGGCCCTCGAGGCGGTGGACGCGGCCAACCACTTCGTCTACGCCGAGCCCGAGGGGCGCGGGCCCGGACCGACCGCGGCGCTCATCTGTCTCGAGTCCCCGGAGCAGGCGCGCGCCGCCGCCCGGATCGCCTTCGAGGCCCGGCTGCCGCACGTGGTCGCCGAGGTGGACGGGGAGGGCGGGTCGGTCACGGTCGTACCCGTCGGCGGCCCCTGCTTCGAATGCTCCTATCGGCCCGGCGGCGACCGCCCGGGCCAGGCCGCGGGGTACGCGGCGGCGTCCTCGCTGGCCGCGCTCGAGCTGGTGCTGCTGCTCGCCTGTCTCACGCCCGAGCCTCGCGGCCGGCGGCTCGACCTCCTGCGCGGGCATCCGGCCGCGCGGGCCACGGTGCGCCAACCCGGCTGCGGCTGCACCGTCGGTCGCGCTCCGTAGCAGCGTCCTCGGGGCCGTTTCGAGGCGGCCCCGGGCGGGTATGGTGCGGGCGCGAGCCGCCCGGGCTCGCAATCCATCGAAATGACGATCCTTTCCGGGATAGTCCCCGGCAATCGTTCTCTTTCTTTCAGCTGATCCAGCGGGTATACTGCTTTTATTGAAGTTTTCTGCAATGGTGCTGGGCGCCGCAGCCGGCTCCCTCCGCGCCTCGACCCGTCCGGAGGCACGATGGAATCGCAGCCGCAGAGCAGCGGATTCGTCATCTGGATCACCGGCATGAACGGCGCCGGGAAGACCACCCTCGCCACCTATCTCTGGAAACGGCTCAATGCGGTCGGCCGCGCGGCCGAGCTCCTCGACGGCGAGGACCCGGCGCAGATCCTGACCAGCGGCCTCGGCAACGCCAAGGAGGACCGCGACACCGCGGTGCGACGGATCGGGTACGTCGCGAAGCTCCTCGCCAGGAACGGCGCGATCGCGGTCTGCGCGTCCCTGTCTCCGCACCGGGAGCCGCGCGAGCAACTGAAGCGCGACGTCCGCCGGTTCGTCGAGGTGTTCGTGGAGTGCGACTTCACCACCCTCCAGGAGCGCTCCGGCCGGCTGCGCAAGGCCATGGCGGGGGAGATCAAGAACGTTCCGGGCTACGACGACCCCTACGAACCGCCGGTCCACGCCGACGTCGTGGTCCGCTCCGACCAGGAGCGGGTCGAGGCGGAGGCGAACCGCATCTTCCAGGCGCTCGTGGACCTGAAGTACGTCGGCCCGGCCGAGTTCGGCCGGCTCACCGGCGGGCTCAAGCCCAAGCGCGAGGCCAGGGCGGCGCGCGGCGGCAGCCGCAAGAAGCTGGCGGCCAAGGCCGCCGCCCGGAAGGCGCCGAAGAAGGTGGCCGCGTGCAGCGCCAAACCGGCCCGGAAGACCCGGCGCTGAGGTCGCTCCGGCGCCGAGCCGGGCCGCAGGCACCGCGCCGCGCCGCCCGCGAGGGCGTGGGCGGCGCGTCTCGTTTCGGCGTGCTATGAACCCGGCCACCCTGGGGGGCGAGGCGGAGCGAAATGGAACGGCAGGAGCTGTTGGAGAAGATCCGGAGCGCCTCGACCGCGAAGATGCGGGCGCTCGAGGAGGCCATCCGAGGCTGCGGCAGCGCGCTGGTGGCCTTCTCGGCGGGGGTCGACTCCTCCTTCGTGCTGGCGGTGGCCCGGCGGGTCCTCGGAGATCGGGCGGTGGCGCTCACCGCCCACTCGCCGAGCGTGCCGCAGGCCGAGCGCGAGGAGGCGCGCGCGCTCGCCCGCTCGCTCGGCGTGAGGCACCTCGAGGTGCAGAGCCACGAGGCGGAGGATCCGCGCTACGCCGCCAACCCGGTGGACCGCTGCTACTACTGCAAGAGCGAGCTGTACCGGCTCTGCGACGCCGCCGCGCGCGAGCACGGGCTCGCCGCCGTGCTCGACGGCTTCAACGCCGACGACAAGAAGGACCACCGACCGGGGCACGCGGCGGCCGCGGAGCGGCAGGTCCGCTCGCCCCTCGCCGAGGCTGGCTTCACCAAGGACGAGGTGCGCGCCTGGAGCGAGGCGCTCGGGCTCCCGACCTGGGACAAGCCGCAGATGGCGTGCCTCGCCTCCCGCCTGCCGTACGGGATGGCGGTCACTCCGGAGCGGCTGGCGCAGGTGGAGCGGGCCGAGGCCGGCCTGCGCGCGCTCGGCTTCCGCGATTTCCGCGTCCGCCATCACGACGCCATCGGCCGGGTGGAGATGGCGGCGGAGGAGCTCGCCCGCGCCTTCGCCCAGCGCGAGCAGGTGTCGCGCGCCGTGAAAGGCGCCGGGTTCAAGCTGGCGGTCCTCGACCTCGAGCCCTTCCGGTCCGGGCGGCTGAACGAGCTCGCGGGGGTCGCGCTCCCGGTCGTGGCCTGATCCCTCACGATGGGAGTCGCGGCTCGGCATGCCCCGCGTCAGGCGGGGCGCCGGCCGTCGTTCGGTTTCACCCCGGCGAAATCGTCCGCTTTCGTTTTTTTGACACCCTTTGGGTGGGTGGTAGCGTGTAGGCGAAGGTGAACAACAGGGGGATGGAGCCTACATGAACGCCCACGAACTGAACGACACCCAGCAGCTCCGGCTCGAGCCCATGCTGATCCGGCTGCCGCCGACCCTCGCCGCCCAGCTCCGGCAGCTCGCCCGCGCCACGCGCATCCGCCAGTCCGACTACCTCCGGGAGGCGGTCGCCGACCTGCTCGTCAAGTACGGTCACGCCATCGGAGGCGTGGAAGCGGAGGAGCGCAATTGAGCCCGCTGGTGGAGCGCCGGGAAGTCCGTCCGGGCACCTCCTTCTGGACGCGGGTGCGCCGGCCGTCCGGCGATCGCCCGG
>JAJXVM010000264.1 GCA_021782135.1 Myxococcales bacterium
GGCGGCGGCGGCCGGCTGCTCGACCTGAGAAGGCTCGGCCGCGGGGAGCGTCGCCGGCGCGGGCTGCTCGACCGTGGCGGACGGCGCGGCCTCGGGCTCGAGCGCCGGCTGGGCCTGCGACGGCTCGAAGTCCATCATCCGAGGCTCGTCCGGGTGGGCGGCCGGGGCGGGGGGCGGGGGCGGCGCCGCGACCGGCTCGACGTGGGCGCGCTTGCGCACCACGAACCCCGGGCCGGCGTGGCGCACCGGAGCCGGCTTCGGCTTCCGCTCGCCCACGATCTTCTCGAACGCCGTGGCGGCCTGATCGTCCTCCAGGGAGGACGAGTGGCTCTTCACGTCGTACCCGAGCGCGTGGAGCTTCTCGACGAGCTCGTGGTTCGAGAGCTCGATCCCCTGCTCCTCGAGCTGCTTCTTGAGCTCGTGTACCCGCTTCTTCGACATGAACCCGTCTCCTAATCCTTACGGCAACTTCCCGTCAACTCTCTGCGCAGCGCCTCGGCGTCCACCGCGACCGTCCGCCGGAAGGCCCGTCCGAAGGCCTTTCGCTTCAGCGCCCGCTCCAGGCAGGCCGGCGCGGGATGGAGCCAGGCGCCCCTCCCTCCAGACCGCCCGCGGTCCACCGAGACCACCCCTCCGGCCGCCACCAACCGGGTGAGCTCGGCGGGCCCGGCCTTGGCCCCGCACCCGACGCAGGTGCGCTCGGGCCCGCGGGACCCCGGGCCGGCCGGGCTAGATGGGGCTCTTGGCCCGCTCCGCATCCAGCTCGGCCCGCAGGCGGGCCTCCTCCTCCAGGTACACGCCGACGGCGTGCTTGATCTGCCTCGCCTTCTTGATCCCGAGCGCGGTGGACTCGGCCAGCCTCATCACGTCGGCCTCGTTGTGGATCGCCTCCACGGTCGGGTAGCCGCCGTTCTTGAGCTGCTCGATCGACTTCTCGCCGACTCCCCGGACGCGGGCCAGCCGCTCGTCCTGGGTGAGCGAGTCCGGGTGGCGGCGGGCCTCGGCGAGCCGCGCCTGCTCCCGCTCGGTCTCGAGCCGGATCTCCTCCTCGGCGTCCACGATGGCCTGCTCGCGGGCCCGCTTCTGCAGGTCCGGGATCATCTCCATGGTGAAGCCGGGGAACTGGGTGAGCATCTCCGGCGAGGCGCTGGCGATCTCCTGCGCCTTGCGGAAGCCGTGCGCGTAGAGCATCTCCTGGGTCGGCTCGGGGATCTCGATGGCGGTGAAGCTCTGCCTGGCGAAGTCGTGCATCTCCTTCACGCGCGACTCGCTGTTGATGTCGAGCTTCCAGCCGGTGAGCTGGCTGGCGAGCCGCACGTTCTGGCCGCGGCGGCCGATGGCGAGCGAGAGCTGGTCGTCGGGGACGATGATCTCCATCGCCCGGTTCTGCTCGTCGAGCAGCACCCGCGAGACCTCCGCCGGCGCCAGCGCGTTGCACACGAAGCGGGCCGGGTCCTCGTGCCAGGGCACGATGTCGATCTTCTCGCCGCGGAGCTCCTGCACCACGGCCTGGACGCGGCTGCCCTTCATGCCGACGCAGGCGCCCACCGGGTCGACGTCGCTGTTGCGCGAGCTGACCGCGATCTTGGCGCGTCCGCCCGGCTCGCGCGCGGCGGCCTCGATGACCACCTCGCCCTCCGCGATCTCCGGCACCTCCATCTCGAAGAGCCTGCGCAGCAGCTCCACCGAGGCGCGGGAGAGGATGATCTGCGGCCCCTTCGACTCCCGGAGCACGTCGAGCACGAAGGCCTGGAGCCGGTCGCCGGCGCGGTAGCTCTCCCGCGGCACCTGCTCGCGCACCGGCAGCACCGCCTCGGCGCGCCCCAGGTCCACGATGACGTTGCCGCGCTCGAAGCGCCGGACGATGCCGGTGATCACCTCGCCCTTGCGATCCTTGTACTCGTTGAAGACCAGCTCGCGCTCGGCGTTGCGCGTGCCCTGGATCATCACCTGCTTGGCGGTCTGGGCGGCGATGCGGCCGAAGCTGCGGCGGTAGGTCTTGAGCTTGAGGAGGTCGCCCCACTGCTCGTCCTGCGCCCGGGCCTCCGCCTCGTCCTCGGGGCGGTAGTAGATGGGGAAGTCGAGCTCGTCGCCCGCCTCCACCTCGATCCCCTTCTCGCGCGCGACGCTCACCGGGACCATGTTGGCCGGGTCGGCGATGGGGCTCTCCTCGGCGGGATCGGCGACGATGGTGAGCACCTGGAAGAGGTCGATCTGACCCTTGTCCTCGTCGTAGTGCGCCTTGAGGGCGCGCTCGGGGCCGAAGTGCTTCTTGGCCGCCTGCGAGATGGCCTCCTCCAGGATCTGGATCAGGACCGGGCGATCGATGCCCTTGTCCTTCGCCACCTGGTCGAGGATCAGGTTCAGGTTCACGTTCGGCTGCATCACGTCTACTCCTTCCTCTGCAGATCGGCCTCGAAGTCGTACTCGAGGTTGGCCTTCGCGATCTTCTCGTGGGGGATGCGGTGGAGGGTTCCGTCCACCTCCACCTCGACCATCCCATCCCGGAAGCCGCGGAGCGTGCCGGCCCAGTTCTTGCGCGGGCCCGCGCCTGGCGCCGCCGGGGCCGTCTCCACCGGCCCGTAGGTCTTCACGTGCACCTTCTGCCCGGCGAACCGCTCGAAGTCCGCCGACTTGCGTAGCGGGCGGTTCACCCCCGGCGACGAGACCTCGAGCGCGTAGGACGGCTCGATGACCTCCTCGACGTCGAGGATCGGCTCCACGGTCCGGGAGGCGGCCTGGCAGTCGTCGATGGTGACGCCGCCCGGCTTGTCCACGTAGAGGCGGAGGACCCAGCTCCCCCCCTCCCGCTGCCACTCCACCTCGACGAGCTCGTACCCGTCCGCCTCGAGCACGGGCTCGACGACGCGGCGGACCTGCTCGGCGATGGGCTCGGAGCCTATGGCGGTCATGTTCCGGAAAAAGAAAAAAGTGGGCGCTTCCGCTGCCCACTTTCGTAACCGGGCGTGGCCCGGGGCGAAAATGTCCGCAGTAGGTAACAAATACCCGACCGCCGGTCAAGGAATGCCGGCGCGGAGCGGAGGCGGGCTCACGGGCGCCCTCCGAGCCGGAGCCCGAGCAGCCACTCGCGGTTGCCCGCCGGCCCCTCGATGGGCGACTCGGCGTGGCCGAGCACCTCGAAGCCGAGCGCCCGGGCCGAGTCGGCCACCGCGTCGAGCGCCGCGCGACGGGCGGCGTCGTCGCGCACCACCCCACCCTTGCCCACCTCGCCCCGGCCCACCTCGAACTGCGGCTTGACGAGCAGGATGGCCGCGCCACCCTCCGCCAGGATCTCCCGGACGGCCGGGAGCACCAGTTTGAGCGAGATGAAGGAGAGGTCGCCGACCACGAGCTCCACCCGCTCGCCGAGCGCCGCCGCGGTGAGGTGGCGGGCGTTCTCGCGCTCGCGCACCACCACCCGCGGGTCGCCGCGCACCTTGGGGTGCAGCTGCCCGTAGCCGACGTCCACCGCGTAGACCTTGCGGGCGCCCCGCTGCAGCAGCAGGTCGGTGAACCCGCCGGTGGAGGCCCCCAGGTCGGCGCAGATCTTCCCGCGCGGATCGACGGGGAAGACCTCGAGCCCCCTCTCCAGCTTGAGCGCGCCTCGCGAGACGTACCGCTGGGGGGCAGCGTCCTCCTTGATGCGCAAGGGCAGCGCGGGGTCGACCAGCGCCCCCGGCTTGTCCACCCGGGCCTCTCCCGCCACCACCGCCCCGGCCATGATCAACGCCTGGGCGCGGGTGCGGGACTCCGCCAGACCACGCTCCACCAGGAGCAGGTCGATCCGCTGCCGCTTCACGCGACGGTGCGCCTGGCCCGCTCGCCGAGCAGCTCGCGGCAGGCCGCCGCGATCCCGGCGGCGTCGAGGCCGAAGGCGGCGCGCTGCTTGCCGGCGTCCCCATGGGTGACGAACTCGTCGGGGAGCCCGAGCCGCTTCACCTTGAGGCCGGGCAGGAGCCGGGCCCGCTCGAACGCCTCCAGGCAGGCGGTGCCGAAGCCGCCCTCCAGGCAGCCCTCCTCGACCGTCACCACTCGCCCGGTGGCGCGGGCCAGATCGCAGATCAGCTCCTCGTCGAGCGGCTTCACGAACCGGGCGTCGACCACCGCGGCGGAGATCCCCTCCCCGGAGAGCGCCTCGGCGGCCGCGACCGCGGCGGCGAGGGTGGTGCCGATCGAGACCACGAGCACCTCGGGCCGGTTGCCGCCGGCCCGCGCCACCCGCCCCTTGCCGACCGGGAGCGGCCGGGGCGCGGGGTCGAGCTGCGCGCCCACCCCGGAGGCGCGCGGGAAGCGGAAGGCGGCCGGGCCGTCGTGGGCGAGCGCCGTCGCGAGCATCAGGCGCAGCTCGTTCTCGTCCGACGGCGCCATCACCAGCAGGTTGGGGACGCAGCGCAGGTAGGCGAGGTCGAAGGCGCCCTGGTGCGTCTTGCCGTCGGCGCCCACCAGCCCGCCGCGGTCGAGGGCGAAGGTGACCGGCAGCTTCTGCAGGGCCACGTCGTGGATGATCTGGTCGTAGGCGCGCTGCAGGAAGGTGGAGTAGATGGCGACCACCGGGCGCGCGCCCTCGCAGGCGAGGCCGGCGGCGAAGGTGACGGCGTGCTGCTCGGCGATCCCCACGTCCCAGGTGCGATCGGGGAAGCGCTGCTTCGCCTTGATGAGCCCGGTCCCCTCCAGCATGGCGGCGGTGATGGCCACCACCCGCTTGTCGGCCTCCATCTGCTCGCAGAGCGCGTCCGCGAAGAGGTCGGTGTAGGCCTTCACGGCCGGCTTCTTGGCCACGCTCTTGCCGGTGGCGATGTCGAAGAAGGAGAGGCCGTGGCCGCGGGTGGCGGCGTCCGACTCCGCCGGCTGGTAACCC
>JAJXVM010000265.1 GCA_021782135.1 Myxococcales bacterium
CTTGGGGACCGCCGCGTCCACCGTCTCCCCGGCGGCCTCGTCGGCCGTCTCGTCGGAGCCGTCGTCGGCCGCGGCGAGGTCCGGCGCCTTCTCGACCGGCGCCGGCGGCTCGGCGGGAGCGAGCTCCTGCGCCGCGGGCCGGGCGAGCCCACCGGGCGCGCCGGCGACGGGCTCCCCTCCCAGCGCGGGGAAAGCCAGCAGGAGCGCCATCGGCGCGAGGAGCAGTCTCGTCGACATCGTCACCCGGTTGCGGTGGAGGCCGGCAGCGAAGGGCTGCCTACAATTCAGGTGCGCGATGGTATCCGGCAAAGGCCCGTGAGGGCAATTGCCGGGAGGATCACCCAGCAGGAACGCGGCGCCGATGTACGCCCCGCGCCGGTTCCCGTGCCGTCCCGGGGGTCTCCGTGCTACATCAGCAGCGCCTCGCCGCCCGCATGCAGATCGGACCGCACCACTTCTCCGGCAGCTATTTCCTGGCGCCGCTCGCCGGGGTCTCCGACCGCCCCTTCCGGCTCCTCTGCCGGGAGATGGGCGCCGCCTTCTCCTACACCGAGATGGTGAGCGCGCACGGGCTCTTGCACGGGAACCCGCAGACGGACGGCTACCTCGATCGCGATCCCTCCGAGACCCCGTTCGCGGTCCAGATCTTCGCGTCGGAGCCGGAGGTGCTGGCGCGCGCGGGCGCGGAGGCGGTGCGGCGCGGCGCCGACCTGGTGGACATCAACATGGCCTGCCCGGTCAAGAAGGTGTGCGGCACCGGAGCGGGGGCGGCCCTGGCCAGGGACCCGGCGAGGGTCGAGGCGGCGGTGCGCGCGGTCGCGGCCGCGGTGAAGGTGCCGGTCACGGTCAAGATCCGCGCCGGATGGGACGCGAACGAGCTGAACTGTGTCGAGGTGGCCCGCGCGGCCGAGCAGGGGGGAGCGGCGGCGGTGGCCCTGCACGGGCGCACCCGCGCGCAGGGCTACTCCGGGCGGGCCGACTGGTCGCGGCTCGCCGCGGTGAAGCGGGCGGTGCGCATCCCGGTCCTCGGCTCGGGCGACGTCTTCAGCGCCGCCGACGCGCTGCGGATGAAGCGCGAGACCGGGGTGGACTTCGTGCTCGTGGCCCGGGGCGCCTGCGGGAACCCGTGGATCTTCCGCGAGCTGCGGGCGTCCGAGGAGGGGCGCCCGGCCCCGCGACTCACCCGCGACGAGTGGGCCGCCACCATCCTCCGCCACGTGCGGATGCAGATCGAGCACCGGCGCGGCCAGCGCCCCCGCGAGCTGCCGGCCGAGGCCGAGGACCACGCGGTGCGCGAGCTGCGGCGGCACCTGCTCTGGTACACCCGGGGCCGCCGGGGCGGCGTGGCCTTCCGCCGCGAGGCCACCTCGGTGCGCACCCTCGCCGGCGTGGAGGAGCTGGTGGAGCGCCACTTCCCCCGGGGGAGCCCCGCGTTCGAGCTCGACCCCGCGCTCGCGAACGACCCGGCGGCCGAGACGTGACCGAGCTCGGGTCCCTCGCCCTCTACGCCGGCGCCATCGTGGCCGGCTCCGTCGCCGCCGGCGCGGTGCCGCTGCTCGGCAGCGCCCGCCGCTCGGACGTCTTCCTCGCCTTCTCGGCCGGGGTCATGCTCGGCGCGGCCTTCCTGCACATGCTGCCCGAGGCGGTCGAGGGGGCCGGCTGGGCGCGCTCGCTGCCCTTCGTGGCGCTCGGGTTCTTGGCCCTCTTCGTGCTCGAGCGCTACGTGCTCGTGCACGTGTGCGGTCCGGGGAGCCCGGCCCAGGCCCGCTCCGGCGAGGAGGGCGAGGAGGTCGGGCTCCCGGCCGACTCGGGCCTCGTGGGCGCGGCCCACCCGCACGCCCACGCGCACGCCCACCAGCACGGCGCCGCGGCCGCCGGCTGCGAGGTCCACACCCTCGGGCTCGCCGCCTTCGTCGGGCTGTCGCTGCACACCGTCATCGACGGCTTCGCGCTCGGGGCGGCCAACGAGAAGGCGGCCCTCGGCTTCCTGGTCTTCGTCGCCATCCTCGCCCACAAGATGCCCTCCAGCTTCTCGCTCTCGGCCATCCTGCGCGCCGAGGGCTACTCCCGCGGCAAGGCGCTCGCCATGAACGGGGTGTTCGGCCTCATGGTCCCGGCCGGCGCGGCGCTCTACGTGGTCGCCCGCGAGGTGGTCGGCGGCCCGTTCACGCCGCTGGCGCTCGCCACCAGCTGCGGCACCTTCCTGCACCTCTCGGTCTCGGACATCCTCCCGGACCTGCACCGCAGGGGCGGCTCGCGGCGGCGGCTGGCCGCCGCGGTCGGGGTCGGGGTCGCGCTCATGTGGGCGCTGCGCCACCTGCACCACGATTGACGGGCCTGGGCCCCGGGGCGCGCGCTAAGATTCCGCTCTCCTCCACCAGGGGCGAGCGTGCACGAAGAGATACGGGCCATCGGGGAGCGCATCGAGCAACAGTCGGCCTTCGTGGACCGGATCACGGGCGAGGCGGGCCGGGTCATCGTGGGCCAGCGCTACCTCGTGGAGCGGGTCCTCATCGGCCTGCTCACCGGCGGCCACGTGCTCCTCGAGGGCGTGCCCGGGCTCGCCAAGACGCTGGCGGTGCGGACCGTCGCCGAGGCGCTCGCGTGCGGCTTTCGCCGGATCCAGTTCACCCCCGACCTCCTCCCCGCCGACCTCGTCGGCACCCAGATCTGGGACCAGGCGGCGCGGACCTTCACCGTCCGGCGCGGCCCGGTCTTCGCGAACGTGGTCCTCGCCGACGAGGTGAACCGCGCCCCGGCCAAGGTGCAGTCGGCGCTGCTCGAGGCGATGCAGGAGCGGCAGGTGACCATCGGCGAGGAGAGCTTCCCGCTGCCCGACCCGTTCATCGTCCTCGCCACCCAGAACCCGATCGAGCAGGAGGGCACCTACCCGCTGCCCGAGGCGCAGGTGGACCGCTTCATGCTCAAGGTGAAGGTGGGCTACCCCACCCGCGAGGAGGAGCGGGCCATCCTCGACCGGATGGGCGTGAAGGACCCGCCGCGCGCGGCCGCGGTGGCGGGTCTGGCCGAGGTCGCGGCCGCCCGCGAGGTGATCCACTCCATCTACATGGACGAGCGGGTGAAGGAGTACGTGGTGGACCTGATCTTCGCCACCCGCGACCCGCGCGGCCACGGACTGCCGGAGCTGGAGGGGCGGATCGAGTACGGCGCCTCGCCGCGCGCCACCCTCTACCTGGCGCTCGGGGCCAAGGGGCACGCCTTCCTGCGCCACCGCCCCTTCGTGACCCCCGAGGACGTCAAGGCGGTCGCCTACGACGTGCTCCGCCACCGCATCACGCTCACCTACGAGGCGGAGGCGGAGGAGCTCACGCCGGAGAAGGTGGTCTCGAGGCTGCTCGAGCGGGTCGAGGTGCCCTGAGGCGGAGCGGAGCGCGGGGGTTCCGATGCGGATCGAACCTGGCGAGCTGGTCCGGCGCGTGCGGCGCATCGAGCTCGCCACCCGGCGGGCGGTCGAGAGCACCCTCTCCGGCCAGTACCACTCGGTCTTCCGCGGCCGCGGCATGGCCTTCGACGAGGTGCGGGCCTACGCCCCGGGCGACGAGGTCCGCGCCATCGACTGGAAGGTCTCGGCGCGCATGGGGGAGCTGTACGTGAAGCGCTTCACCGAGGAGCGGGAGCTCACGGTGATGCTGCTCTGCGACCTCTCCGGCTCGGCCGACTTCGGCTCGCGCGAGCGGACCAAGGCCGAGGTCGCGGCCGAGCTCTCGGCGCTGCTCGCCTTCAGCGCCGTCGCCAACGGCGACCGGGTGGGGCTGGTGCTCTTCACCGACCGGGTGGAGCGGTTCGTGCCGCCGCGCAAGGGGCGCAAGCACGCGCTGCGGCTCGTCTCGGAGATCCTGCGGCTCGAGCCCGCCGGGCGCGGCACCGACCTCGCCGGCGCCCTCGAGTACGTGCACAAGGTCGTCCGCCGGCGGGCGGTGGTGTTCCTCCTCTCCGACTTCCGGCAGGAGGGCGAGCCGGAGCTCCCGTTCGCCCACGCGCTCCGGATCGCGGCCCGCCGGCACGACCTCGTGCCGGTGGAGCTGTACGACCGGCTCGAGGAGGAGCTGCCTCCGCTCGGCCTCGCCCTCGTCGAGGATCCGGAGACCGGCGAGGCCTTCCACGCCGACCTCGCCGACCCGCGCGTTCGCGCCGCCTACGCCGAGCGGGCGCGCGCGGCCCGGGCGCGGCTCCACCGGCTCTTCGCCGGCCTGGAGCTCGAGCCGGTGGAGGTGCGCGCCGACGCCGCCGATCACGTGCGGCCGCTGCTGGCCTTCTTCGCCGCCCGGGCGCGGAGGCTCGGGTGATCGCGCCGGCGGCGCTCTCGCTGCTCCTCGCCGTGGCCGGCGGGGACGAGCCGCGGGCGGTGGTCCGCGGCGACAAGTCGGAGGTGCGCCTCGGCGAGACCTTCCGGTACGAGCTCTCCCTGCGCCACCTCCCCGGCGAGCGCTACACCCTCGGACCGCTCCCGGACCTCGCCCCCTTCGCCGCCCGCGACGTCACCTGCCGCACCGACCCGGACGGCCCGGACGCGGCCGTCTCCCGCTGCACCCTCACCCTCGCGGTCTACGCGCTCGGCGAGCACCGCGTCCCCGATCTGTCCCTCCAGGGCGGCGGCGACATGGGGGCCCGCGCGGTGCGGGCGCCGGGGCTGTCCATCCGCACCGCGCTCGTCACCGACCCGGACACGCCCCCGGCCCAGCTCCCGCTCGACGACCTCGCCGGGCCGGTGGAGGTGCGCGTCCGCTCGCTCCGCCTGCTCTGGGGGGCGGCCGGCATCCTGGCCGCGGCGGCGCTGGCCTTCCTCGCCGGCCGCTCCGCGCTCCGGGCCTG